>JAZRCQ010000281.1:0-4512 GCA_045659845.1 Eubacteriales bacterium | reverse complement strand
CATTCGGATGGATGACTTTTGGTACTTGTTCGTAATACGGAACAAACGTCGGCTGCGTTTCGATCTTGCGGACGGCATAATCAACAAAATGAAAGGCCGCAATTTGTAAATCCATACCAAAATAAAAAAGGTTTCTGTTTTCTATTGACTTTTTCTATAATAGTTTGTATAATAACATTGTCAAAGCTTTTCAAAAGCGCTTAATCAACTGTTCGGAATACCGAACAATCTCAAGCAAAAACAAAAGATCGACGAGCGCGTTCGAGAGGCAGTGACAAGCAGGTTTTCTAAAAATTATACAAAAGGAGAAAAACAATGAAAAAACACCTGTCCTTCCTCTTGGTGTGCGTGATGCTGCTCACCACTCTGTCCGTGTTCTCCGGCGTTGCCGCCGAGACGCCCGTGACTGCCGTTTACGTTTCCGATGCAGGAAATGATTCCAACGACGGTCTCACCAAGGAGACTCCCGTCAGATGCATCAACACCGCTCTTTCGAAGATTACCACCAATGAAGCTGCCACCATCTACGTGGTTGGAACGTATACCTACTGTAATGGCTCCAATTTCCATAGCGGTGGAAGCGCATGGGTATTCCCTGCGAAGAAGAATGTTGTCAAAAAGCTGACGATTGCCGGCGTTGATGAGACCTCTGTTTTCGTTCAGAACCGCTTATCGGGCCTTTCCTTCTATTGTGACGTTACCTTTGATAACATTCAGTACAAGGCAGGCGGTGTAAGCAACTCCGGCTCCGGCTACCGTCTCTACACCTACGGCTACACCCTGGAGTTTACCTCCACTGCAAAAACCTTGCCCTGCGATGCCACTGCAAACAACGAGAGAGACCGTTACCCCATGATCTACACCGGCGGCTCCGGCGCATACACCGGTAACAGTACCGTGCTCCTCAATGGCGGAACCTTCGGACTCGTTGTGGTTGGCGGTTATCAGGGAACCGGAACCGGCAAGCACACTCTGACGCTTGGCAAGAATGCCACCATTGGCGGGCAGATCGTTGTCAGAGCCACCACCGGAACCGCAGGTACCCTTGATGACATTGAGCTGAATCTCGACGGAACCTTCGGACAGGTTACCTTCACTGCCGGCACAACCTCTGCTTACAATAACGTTGTGCTTAATGTTGGTAAAAACGCGAAGGCAACCTGGAGCAATCCTATTACCAATCTCACAGTTTACAAGTCTCTTCAGGCTGAAGGTAAGACCTTTGTTGCTAATCTGCAGAGAAACAAGGCCATTTCCGATAAGCTGACTGCCAATGCTGATGAGATGGCCGTGGTTGAGGCTAATAACTACAAGGTGATCCCCTACATCGAGAACGCTCCCGTGTTCGTTGGCACGCAGATCCGCGAGAATGCAGGCTCCTTCGATGCACGCTTTGCTGCTACCATCGATACGCTGGATTACACCAACGTTGGATTTAAGATCACCGCAACCTATGGTGCCGACGGCTCCAAGGTTCTGGACACCGATTGCACCAAGGTTTACACCGCACTCACCGCCGTTGTGAACGGAGAGACCGCAAATGTGACCGCTGAGGAATGCGAGGGCAAGTATATCTATGCACTGGTGGTTGCAGGTATTCCCACCGATCTCGGTGCGATCACCTTCACCGTGACTCCCTATGCGCTGAATGGCTCCGCAACCTACACCGGCAACACCTACACCGTTGTTTGCACGCCCGATGCCAACGGCGCTGTGGCAGTTGCATGAGTTGAACTGAAAGAGAGGAGAAGTTGATATGAAAAACTACACGCATCCCGAGCTGACTCTGATCGGTCTGGAGCAGAACGACGTGCTCACCGCCTCCTTCGAGTTTGTTGAGGAACCCGGCGAGGGCGATATCGTTGAATGGTAATAAAATCTTATTTCCCCTGCGGCAAGGCCGCAGGGGATTTTTGATTGCATGGCCTTTTTCCGGGCAAGGAATAAAGTGTGTTGACAAACCGAGCAAAATATGATATAATACAATGGTATGTTTCAAAAAAAGGAAGGAAAGGAGCGTGAACATGATCGAAAAGCAGAAGCTTGCAGAGGAGCGATATCCGCTCTTGCAATCGATCGGAGATCCGAGCGATCTGAAGGTCTTGCCGCAGGATAAAATGAAGCCTCTTGCTGAGGAGATCCGCTCTTATCTGGTGGAGCGCGTATCGGAAAACGGTGGTCATCTCGCCTCCAATCTCGGCGCGGTGGAGCTGACGCTTGCCGTTCATCGCGTGTTTTCCACCCCTCACGACCATCTGATCTTCGACGTTGGACATCAATGCTACGTGCATAAGCTGATCACGGGGCGAGGCGAGCGCTTCGACACGCTTCGTCAGGCAGGCGGACTCAGCGGCTTCCCGAAGCGGTGCGAAAGCGAACACGATTGCTTCGGCACGGGGCATAGCTCCACCTCGCTTTCCGCGGCGCTGGGCTTTGCCGAGGCCGACCGTCTGAGCGGCTCCGATGCCTACACCGTTTGCGTGGTGGGTGACGGCGCTTATACGGGTGGCATGATCCACGAGGCCTTGAACAATTGCAGAAAAAATCTGCGCCTGATCATCATTCTCAATGAGAATGAAATGTCGATCTCCAAGAACATCGGAAGATTTGCCAAGGAGCTTTCGCATCTGCGAGCCTCCAAGGGGTATTTCAAAACCAAGCGAACGGTTTCCGGCGTGCTTTCCCATATTCCGCTGATCGGAAAGGGAACGGTGTCGCTCCTGCAAAGGATCAAGAGAGTTTTTAAAACTGCGCTCTACGGCAGCAACATTTTTGAAAATCTGGGATTGTTCTATTTCGGCCCTGTGGACGGCAACGACGAGGAGGCCGTGGAAAAGCTGCTTCGCGAGGCAAAGGCCAGCGGCGAGAGCTGCATCATTCATCTGAAAACCAAAAAGGGGAAGGGCTATGCAGAGGCAGAGGCTCAGCCCGATAAATTCCACGGGATGTCTCCCGCCGCGGCCGTGAAGCCGTTGTCCAGCTTTTCGGAGCAGATGGGCGCGGAGCTTTGCCGCATGGCTGAGGGAGATGCGCGCATCTGTGCCATCACCGCCGCCATGGCCGACGGCACGGGGCTCAATTCCTTCCGCGAGCGCTTCCCGAAGCGGTTCTTCGACGTTGGGATCGCCGAGGAGCATGCCGTCACCTTTGCGGCAGGACTTGCGGCAAACGGACTGCGTCCTGCGGTGGCACTCTATTCCACTTTCCTGCAAAGAGCCTATGACAACGTGATCCATGACGTGGTGCTGCAGGGCCTCCCCGTAACCTTCTTCATCGACCGTGCCGGCATGAATCTGGCCGACGGCCCCACACACTACGGCGTATTTGACGTTGCATTTCTCTCTCAGCTTCCCGCGCTTCCCATCTATGCTCCCATCACGGAGCAGGCGCTGAGGAATGCGATGCGGGAGGCCTTCCTTGCCGACGGCCCCGTGGCGATCCGCTATCCAAACGGCGGAGAGCAAGAGAGCGTGAAGGCGGCGTTTTATCAGCGGGAATCCGATCAGATCGGACTTCGCTGCAGCTGGGGCGATGGAGCGGCTCCCGAAACGGTGATCGTAACCCACGGAAGGATCGTTGGGGAGGCACTGAAGGCAAGAGATCTGCTACGCGGGGAAGGAAAGGAGATCGGGATCATTCTTCTGGAGAAGCTTGCGCCCTATGCCGAGGTGGCTGAGCGGGTGGCCGAGCGGCTTTCCGATGGCGCGGGAACGGTGCTGTTTTTGGAGGAGGAGATCCTGTATGGCGGCATGGGCATGCTACTCTCGAATGCGCTGAAGGATGCTCCCGTGATGCAAAAGAAGAAAACGAAGATCCTGGCTTTGGAGGATCCCTTCCGTCATCCTGCCTGCGGCGAAACTCTCTTGGGTGCAGCAGGCCTGAATGCCGATGCCATCGCGGCGGCCTTGCGGTGAAAAATCAATCTGTGATGATAAGGAATCATCAAAAATCTCTTGACAATCATCTGAACGTATGATATAATATACGAGGCAAAAATGAAGACGATATTAGGAGGAAAACGATGAATCTGCAATTTCACGACGAATTGATTCCCGGCACGAAGCTGCGCAGATCCGAAATGGAGGGGCTGACAGGGCTGGATTTTTTGAAGAAGGTATTCTTCATTTCCGAGGGCGTGATGCTCACGCAGATCCGCGATATTTCGGGGATCGACAGCTCCACGCTGCAAAACTGGACGAAGCGCGGCTGGGTGGCCAGCAGTCATCTCAAGCGCTATAACATCGATCAGGTGGCGCACATTCTGATCATCAATATGCTCCGCTCCTGCATGCAGCTGGATCACATTGCCTATCTGATCCACTACGTGAACGGATCGGTGGAGGATCGATCGGACGATATCATCAGTGACTCCTTGCTGTATGATTATATCTGCAGGATCCTTTCCGCCATGATGGAGAGCCGCGAGTGTGCCCTTGATGATGTGAAAACGGTGGTTGCATCGGTGACTGGCGATTATGTGGAGCCTGTGGAGGGTGCGTGCGGGCGCTTGAA
>JAZRCQ010000280.1:0-8194 GCA_045659845.1 Eubacteriales bacterium | reverse complement strand
GCCGGAGAAAGGGGAGTAATTTCTTCATGTTGGAGAGCAAATCCTCCTTTAAATTGATATAACACTTTATTATACCAAATTATTCTCCCCGTTGCAAGTCTCTTTTCAAAAATAGATAAAAAACTTTCAAGGAGCCGAGGTGAGCGCCTCCCGCAGCGCGGAGAAAAAAGCCTCGCGACGGTCGGGCGACAGCACGGCATAGGCCACGTAGTTTCCCATCACCCGAACCTCGGCATCGCGGAGCTTCGGCGTTTCCTTGGGAATATAGGAGTCGAAAAAGGCTTGATTTCGGCGATAGGACTCGCTGAGATAGTCCTCCAGCAGGGCGCTCAGCTCGCCCATTCTTCCATCGGTCAGGTGCCAGATGCCGAATTCATCCAGATCATTTCCATCGGAGGAGTAGCGAAGCTCGCCCTCGGGAAAGGAGGAAAGATCCAGATAATCGGAGAGCAGCTCGTTGTGAGCCGCCAGATAATCGGTGCCCGTTGGGGCGGCGCGGCTCAGAAGCTCCTGCGGAGTGAGCAGATCGGAATAGCGCGGCCTTCTGCCGCAGGCCGCTAAAAGCAGACAGGGAAGAAGCAAAAAAAGCATAGCCTTTTTCATGAATCGGATCCTTTCTTCGGATAAAATGAGGGCGAGCGCACCGTGGCAGGGATGCCCGTGCGCCCGCCCTCATAAGAATTGCCATGAAGGAGGAATTTTATTCTTTTTTGCAACCGTATCTGCAAAATTCGGCTAAAATTGCGCGATACGCGGCCTCGTTGAGATGAATTCCGTCGGTGGTGAGCTCCTTGCGGAGAAATCCTTCCGTATCCGTGAGGCAGGGGGAAACGTCGATCCATTCCGCGCCGAGCCGGGCGCAATGGCCGCGCATGGCCTCGTTGAGACTCTGCAGGCGGTGGTTCAGCTCCCTCGGAGTCACCGAAAATTTCCAATCGGTCTGCTCTCTTGCCACGGGATAAACGGCTTGCACCAGGATTTTCGTGGAGGGAGAGGCTTTTTGGAGAGTGGTGATGAGGCTGCCGTACTGTTGGAGATACGAGTTGCAATGCTCCGAAAACCAAACGGCGCCGTTGAGACCGAACGACAGCACCAGCACCGAGGGCTGCAGACGAGCGGCGGCTTCTGTCAGCGGAAGCGTTCCCGCCTCGGTTTCCACGGGGAGGGAGGGGAGAGAGGGATCCAGCCGCGCCGTGCCGGAGGCATGCGCCCACACCTGCTCGGGGGAAAGCTCGCTTCGGACGCGGAGATGCGCGGTGGTGGATTCCCCGAAGAAGGTGAGAGATCCTAAAAAAACCTCCTCTGTGCCTGCGGGCTCAGCCGAGAGGCAAAGAGCCGAATGCAGGGAGGCACAGAGAAAGCAAATGACGAGCAGAAATTTCTTTCTCATGGTGTAAGCTCCCATTTGGAGCTTTAATCCTCTTCCTTGATGCTGCGATAGCGATGAACGGTGCCCTTGGCAATGAGGAAGCCGAGCCAATAAAGCAGGGAGACGAGCAGAAGGGTGATCATCGCGGAGGGGAAGGTCTTGATCGTTCCCGAGGGAAGCCAGAGGAATAGGAAAAAAGCGAGAATCACGATGCCGAAATGCGAAAGCCGACCTGCGGCGGGGCCGATTCGCTTGGAGCGCACCAAAGCGCGGGCCATGGAAAAGCAGAGGCAAAAGGGGAAGATGAGGATCGCATTCAGCAAGCCCACCACCATGGAGAGCCCGTCGGGATCAACGATGAGGGCTATGAGATAGAGCAGAAGCGTGCCGACGGTGTAGAGAACGGCGGCATCGGTCAGTATTTTCTTTGCAGTTGTTTTCATAATGATCGCCTTTCGGATCGCAATTTTAGTATCTGTCGCTCTTTATCATACTATACATTTCCGCTTTTTTCAAGTTGTTTTTGTAAAATTTTTTTGGGAGCGACAAAAAAATGAATAAAATTCGTTCCGTATTCATTTTTGGTGTTGACTTTTTCCGAAAAAGATGTATAATATTATATGTGTATTATGATGGAGGAGTGCGCGTTGGCGTGCCCGTTCCAAGGAATGGATGAAAGAAAGGATAGGAGCATTTGCATATGGCAACCATCAAAAGATCCGAAGCGAGAGAAGAGGTTTTCTGCCTGCTGTTTGAAAGCGAATTCCATGGAGAGAAGTCTCCCGAGGAGATCCTTGCTCTGTCGGACGAGGTCAGAGAATTCACGGAGCGTTGCGACGAGCGGCAGAAGGCGTATATCCGCCGCGCCTATCTTGGCGTGAGAGCGCGGCTGGAGGAGCTGGACGGCTATATTTCCGCACATTCCGAAAAGTGGCGTCCCGATCGGATCGCTCCCGTTTCCCGCAATATCCTTCGCCTTTGCATCTACGAGATGATCTACGAGGAGGACGTTCCCTGCGCCGTAGCACTGAACGAGGCGCTGGAGCTGGCCAAGAAATACGACGAGCCCCGCGCCAAGAGCCTGCTCAACGGGATCCTTCACGGCGTGAAGACCGAGCTGGAAGAAAAGAATTCATGAAAACCGTTGCATACGTTGGCTTCGACACCAGCAACTACACCACCTCCGGCGCCGTTTGCACGGCAGAGGGAAGGGTGATCGCCAATATCCGCATTCCGCTTCCCGTGGAGGAAGGTGCAAGAGGACTTCGGCAGAGCGATGCGGTGTTTCACCACGTGAAAAATCTTCCCGAGGTCTGCCGCCGTCTCCGTGAAGCCACGGAGGGAATGGAGATCGCGGGCGTGGGATGCTCGGCAAGGCCAAGGCCTGCAGAGGATTCCTATATGCCCTGCTTTTTGGCGGGGAAGGCCGTGGCAGAGGCCTATGCGGCGGCCGTTCAGGCTCCCGTGCATCTCTTCTCCCATCAAGAGGGGCATATCATGGCCGCGCTTTATTCCTCGGGAGCCGCCGAGAAGCTGCTGGAGAGCCCCTTCGTTGCCTTTCACGTGTCGGGCGGCACCACCGATCTGTTGCTTTGCCGACCGAACGGTGCCGGATTCTCGGTGGAAACGCTGGGCGGAAGCGCCGATCTGCACGCAGGTCAGGCCATCGACCGCATCGGTGTGAGAATGGGTTTGGCCTTTCCCTGCGGAAAAGAGCTGGAGGCGCAGGCGCTTCTGAACAAGAAGCCCGTTCCCGTGCCGAAGGTTTCCGTGCGGGAGGGCGTTTGCCATTTTTCGGGCCTGGAAAATCTGGCGGGAAAGCTTTGGGAGGAAACGGGTGACGTTCCTCTCGTGAGCGCTTATACGCTGGAGTTTTGCGCGCGGACGCTGAAAAAGCTGACTGCCTATGCGGACACCGTGGCGAAGGGGCTTCCCATCGTGTACGGCGGCGGTGTGATGAGCAACCGTTATCTGCAGAAGGTGCTCGGTGCGCGTCCGAACACATATTTTGCCGAGCCGTCCTTTTCGGCTGACAACGGAGCGGGGATCGCGCTTCTTTGTCGCAGGTCGGCTCCGGAAGGAGAATTCTGATATGCGGAATTGCCCAACGCTTTCGGTGAGCGAGGTCAACGAATATCTGCGGATGCAGATGGATAGCGACGAGGTGCTCACCAATCTCTACGTGCGGGGAGAGCTTTCCAACTGCAAGCTCTATGCCTCGGGGCATTTGTATTTCACCGTGAAGGATGAGGAGGGCCAGCTGAGCGGCGTGATGTTCCGCTCCTATGCCGCGGGACTTGCCTACCGTCCGCAGGACGGGATGCGCGTGATCGTGCACGGCAGAGTGTCTGTCTATCCCGCGAGAGGACAGTATCAGATCTACGCCGACGAAATGATCCCCGACGGTGCGGGAAGTCTGGCCATGCAATTTGAGCAGCTGAAGAGAAGGCTGCAGGCAATGGGGCTTTTCGATGCGGCCCGCAAGCAACCGATCCCGCAGTACCCCGAGCGGATCGGCGTGATCACCTCCCCCTCGGGGGCGGCGGTGCATGACGTGAAAAACGTGCTGGGACGGCGATATCCTGCGGCGGAGATGATCCTTTATCCCGCGCAGGTGCAGGGCGAAGGCGCGGCAGAGAGCCTGATCATGGGATTGCAGGTGTTTGAGCATCTGTGTCCCGTGGACGTGATCATCATCGGCCGCGGCGGCGGCTCGGCAGAGGATCTTTGGGCATTCAACGATGAGCGGCTGGCCCTGACGATTGCCGAATGCAGAACGCCTGTGATCTCGGCGGTCGGGCATGAAAGTGACTTCACCATCTGTGATTTTGTGGCAGATCTTCGGGCACCCACTCCCTCTGCGGCGGCCGAGCTGGCCGTACCCGACGGAGAAAAGCTGAAGGCCTCGCTGGCGGCACTGATCGCAAAGCTGGAGGGACACGTGCTGGAGCGTACCGCCTCGGAGCGTCGCCTGCTGGAGCGGATCCGCGAGGGTGTGCTCGGTCATCCCGAAAGAATGCTGGATGTCTACCGTATGCGCGCCTCGGATGGAGAGCGCAGATTCCAAACGGCGGCAGAGGTTGGTTTGGAGAGAAAGAAAATGAAGCTGGAGGGAGAGCTGGCCCGATTGGGGGCGCTCAATCCCATGAGCGTGCTGAAAAGAGGCTACGCCGCGATCAGTCGCGGTGAGGAGACGCTGGTTTCCGCCGAGCAGGTCCGCGAGGGCGACGAATTAACGATTCGGTTTGCCGACGGTGCGGTAACGGCCACGGTCGGTAAGAAAGGATAAACGATGGCAACGAAGAAAACGATAAGCTTTGAGGCGGCCATGAGCCGATTGGAGGAGATCTCCAATGCATTGGAGAACGGCTCCGAGGGGCTGGACGGAATGCTGAAGCTTTACGGAGAGGGAATTGAATTGATCCGCTTCTGCAGCGAAAAGCTGGAGGCGGCTGAGCAAAGGGTGAGGGCGGTTCGGATCAACGGCAACGGAGAGGCCGAGACCGCAGAGCTTGCCCTGAACGGAGGTGAGGGAAGATGACGGAGGAGCTTCTGACATTGGCGTTGAACCGAAACGCCACCTTGACCGAGAACGCCCTGCGGGAGATCTACCTGCCCGATGAGGATCTGGATGCGCTTCTGCGCTCCGAGCAATACAGTCTTTTTGCGGGAGGGAAGCGGATCCGCCCCACTCTCACGCTGGAGTTCTGCAAGCTGTTCGGCGGCGACGAGGCGAGGGCGCTCCCCTTTGCCTGCGCGGTGGAGATGATCCACACCTATTCGCTGATCCACGACGATCTGCCCTGCATGGACAACGACGATCTGCGGCGCGGCAAGCCCACCAACCATAAGGTGTTCGGCGAGACGGTGGCTCTTCTGGCGGGAGATTCTCTCCTCACGGGAGCCTTTGAGGTGGCTGCGACCAACGTGGAGGCAGGCGCGGAGGCCTGCGCGATGGCGGTGGCATATCTTGCGCAATGCGCGGGACGCTACGGCATGATCGGCGGTCAGGTGATGGATATCGAGGGAGAGAAGAAGCAGCTCACGGTGGATCAGCTGCTCAAGCTCCATTCTATGAAAACGGGTGCCTTGATCAGCGCGGCCTGCGTGATGGGCGCATTGGCCGCAGGCCTCCGACTCAATGATCCCGCGGTGAAAAACGTGGTGGATTATGCGGAAAATATCGGTCTTTGCTTCCAGATCGTGGACGATATTCTGGATCGAACGGGAAGCGAGGAGGAGCTTGGCAAGCCCATCGGCTCCGACGAAGAGAATCAGAAGAACACCTTCCTCAGCTTCTATTCCGTGGAGGAGGCACAGTTCTATGCCGATCGTCTGACGCAAACGGCGATCGCATCCATCCGCAATTATCCCGGCTCCGAGCTGCTCTGCGCGCTGGCAGAATGGCTCTGCAAAAGAAAAAAGTAAGGATCGGCAAGATGCATTCATTTAAATTACTGTTTACGAATTATTGGCTCATGAGCGCGGTGTTCGGCTGGCTCGTGGCGCAATTTCTCAAGGTGCTGACGGGCGTGTTCCGCATGAGAGAGTTTTCTCTGCGCGCCCTGTTCTTCGGGACGGGCGGAATGCCCAGCTCCCACACGGCCTCCGTTGCCGCGCTTTGCACGGCAGTTGGCGTCACGGAGGGCTTTGCGTCTCCGCTCCTTGCCATCACGGGGCTTCTCTGCATCATCGTGATGAACGATGCCACGGGCGTGCGAAGAGAAACGGGAAAGCAATCCAAGGCGCGGAATATTCTGCTCAAAAACCTGCGCACCGTGCCGCACGATCGCTTGGACGAGAATTTCCGCGAGCTGACCGGCCACACGCCTCTGCAGGTGGCCTGCGGCGCCGTCACGGGCGTGACGGTGGCCTTGCTGGCGCGTCTGCTTCCCGTGTTTGCGGCAGTATGAGAGCCGACGTTTATCTGGTCAAGTCCGGCCATGCGCAAAGCCGTCAGACGGCGCAACGTCTGATCGCAGAGGGAAATGCACGGATCGACGGCAGGGTGATCCGCAAGGCCTCCGAGGAGATCTCCGAGGGGGAGCATACGGTGGCGGTGGAAAACACCATGCGCTACGTCGGCCGCGGCGGTTATAAGCTGGAGGGCGCATTGGATGCCTTCGGGCTGGACGTGAGCGGCGTGGCGGCGGCCGATATCGGGGCCTCCACGGGGGGCTTCACCGATTGCCTTCTGCAAAGAGGCGCTCGCCGCGTTTGGGCGGTGGATTCGGGAGAGGGCCAGCTGGCCGCCTCTCTGCGGACGGACGAGCGTGTGGTTTCCATGGAGCGATGCAATGCCCGTTATCTGGAGCCCGAGCAGCTGGGGGAGCCGATGGATCTGATCGTGATGGACGTTTCCTTTATTTCCGCCACCTATCTGATCCCGCGGTTTCCCGCCTTGCTTCGGGAGGGCGGATCGGCGATCTGTCTGATCAAGCCTCAATTCGAGGTTGGACGGTCTATGATCGGAAAAGGCGGCATTGTGAAGGATCGTGCCGCGCATCGTTATGCAATCGAGAGGGTGCTGGAGGCCGCAAGAGCGGTTGGTCTGCGCCCCATTGGGTTGATCCCGTCTCCCATCGCGGGAGGCGACGGCAACCGCGAATTTCTGGTGCATCTTCTCAGGAGCGAGGAGGCTCAGGGGGAGATCACCAATGATAGGATCCCCGCAGTGACGGGATGAGGAAGAGGGTGCTTG
Organism: Eubacteriales bacterium; assembly: GCA_045659845.1. Classification (GTDB taxonomy): domain Bacteria; phylum Bacillota; class Clostridia; order Oscillospirales; family CAG-272; genus UMGS1865. Next base: position 1,124 of record JAZRCQ010000280.1, on the reverse strand, counting down.
AAGTATGCTGAAGATCGCGTTGATCACAAATTTCAATATCAACGAAAAGGCGAACGCTGCCATGAAGGTGGCCGATCGGCTCTCGCAGGAGGATTGCGAGATTCTGATCGCGGCCTTCAATCGGGAAAAGCTGGCGAGAAGGGGCTTTCATCGGGAGCAGTTCCGCTATTTGCCTATTGAGGCGGTTTATTCGGAGTCGGACGTTATCATCGTTTTGGGCGGAGACGGCAGCATTCTGGAGGCTGCGCGCAGAGCCTCGGTGAAGGGAACGCCGATCCTCGGCATCAATCTGGGGCACCTTGGCTACATGGCAGAGCTGGAGCTTTCCGAGCTTTCGCTGCTCCATCGGCTGTTCACGGGGGAATATTCGGTTGAAAAGCGCTCCATGCTGAAGGTGGAGATCTTCAACGGCACGGAGCTGAAGTCCTTCTGCCATGCGCTGAACGAGGCGGTCATTTCCAATGGCTCGGTGGCGAGGATCATCGATCTGGAGCTGAGGGAGAACGGACATCCCGTTTCCACCTACCGCGCCGACGGGCTGATCATCTCCACGCCAACGGGCTCCACGGCCTATTCCATGTCGGCGGGCGGCTCCATCGTGGATCCGCGCGTGGCCTGCGTATGCGTCACGCCCATCTGCCCCCATTCCTTTGCCGCAAGACCGCTGATCTTCTCGGACGCCTCCTCGCTGGAGGTGCGCAATGTTTGCGCCCGCGAGAAGATGCTCTACCTCACGGTGGACGGCAGGATCAATTTTGAGTTCTACAGAAATCAAACCGTTCGGATATCCAAATCCGATCTGGAAACGGGGCTGATCCGCTTCAAGGAAAACGCCTTCTATCGCAAGCTTTGCCAAAAGCTGAGAGACACGCATTTTTGACGGGAAGCCGTCGCAAAAACAAACGAGCGGCAAGCCCGCAGGGGGGATTCTATGAAAAAGCACAGACATGAAAAAATGCTGGAGCTGATCTCCAGATATGAGATCGAAACGCAGGACGAGCTGATCGAGCGCCTGCGGGAAAACGGCTACGACGTCACGCAAGCCACCGTTTCCCGCGATATCCGCGAGCTGAAGATCGCCAAGATGACCACGGGGAAGGGAAGCTACCGCTACGTGCTTCCCA
>JAZRCQ010000279.1:0-9269 GCA_045659845.1 Eubacteriales bacterium | reverse complement strand
GGCCTTCGGTTTCGTATTCTACGTGAGCAGTGTTGATCGTGATACCACGGGCCTTTTCTTCCGGGGCCTTGTCGATCTGATCGTAAGCCATAGCCTGAGCGCCACCGGCTTTGGCCAGGGTCAGGGTGATAGCAGCGGTCAGAGTGGTCTTACCATGGTCAACGTGGCCGATAGAACCAATGTTGACGTGGGGCTTAGTACGTTCAAATGTGGATTTTGCCATTTTGAAATTCCTCCAATAACATTTATTTTTGTTTTTTTGCTTTTTATTTCAAGGATCCGCAAATCAGTTCTTTGCGCGCTCCTTGATAATGGTTTCCTGAATGGACTTCGGCACTTCTGCGAAGTGGCTCGGCTCCATGGAATAGAGACCGCGTCCCTGCGTCTTGGAACGGAGGTCGGTTGCATATCCAAACATGTTGGACAGAGGCACGTAAGCGGTAACCTCCTGCACGCCGTTGCCGGTTGCCTCCTGAGAGAGGATCTGGCCGCGACGGCTGTTGAAGTCGCCGATCACTGCTCCCATGTAATCATCGGGAACAATGGTAACAACCTTCATCATAGGCTCGGTGAGCACGGGATCTGCCTTGCGCATAGCCTCCTTGAATGCCATAGAACCGGCAATCTTGAACGCCATTTCAGAGGAGTCAACCTCGTGATAAGAGCCATCGTAAAGGGTAACCTTAACGTCAACAACGTTGTAGCCTGCCAGAACACCGCACTGCATAGCGCCCTGAATACCGGTGTCAACAGCGGGAATGTATTCCTTCGGAATCGCACCGCCGGTTACGGCATTCACAAACTCATAGCCCTTGCCCTGCTCGTTAGGCTCAACGGTAATCTTAACGTGACCGTACTGACCGGAACCACCGGACTGCTTCTTGTACTTGCACTCATGGTCAACCTTCTTGCGAATGGTTTCCTTGTATGCAACCTGAGGCTTACCGATGTTTGCCTCCACCTTGAACTCACGGAGCAGTCTGTCCACGATGATCTCCAGATGGAGCTCGCCCATGCCGGCGATGATGGTCTGTCCGGTTTCTTCATCCGTGTAGGTGCGGAACGTGGGGTCCTCTTCAGCCAGCTTAGCCAGCGCCAGGCCCATCTTCTCCTGACCTGCGCGAGTCTTAGGCTCGATCGCAACGCGGATAACGGGCTCCGGGAACTCCATGGATTCCAGGATGACGGGATGCTTCTCGTCGCAGAAGGTGTCACCGGTGGTGGTGTTCTTCACGCCGATTGCAGCTGCGATATCACCGCTGTAGCAGCAGTCGATATCCTTTCTTTCGTTTGCATGCATCTGGAGAATACGGCCCAGACGCTCGTTCTTGCCCTTGGTGGAGTTGTAAACCACGTCGCCGGCCTTCACCACACCCGAGTAAACGCGGAAGTAGCAAAGCTTACCCACGAAGGGGTCGGTCATGATCTTGAACGCCAGAGCCGAGAAGGGCTCGTCGTCCGAAGAATGTCTCTCCTCCTCCTCGCCGCTGTCGGGGTTCACACCCTTGATTGCGGGAATGTCGGTGGGGCAAGGCATAAAGTCGATCACAGCGTCCAGCAGCTTCTGAACGCCCTTGTTGCGGTAAGAGGTTCCGCAAACCACGGGAACGATCTCGTTGGCGATGGTTGCGCGGCGAAGCGCTGCCTTCAGCTCATCAACGGTGAGCTCCTCGCCCTCGAGGTACTTCTCCATGAGAGCATCATCGGTAGCGGCGATTGCCTCCACCATCTGCTCGCGGTACTGCTGAGCCTGCTCAAGCATATCCTCCGGGATAGGCTCAACGCGCATATCCTTACCCAGATCATCGTAGTAGACGTCTGCTTCCATGGTCATCAGGTCGATGATGCCGCGGAAGGTCATGTCATGTCCGATGGGAAGCTGGATCGGAACGCCGTTTGCATGCAGTCTCGTGTGCAGCATATCTACCACGCGGTAGAAATCGGCACCGGTGATGTCCATCTTGTTAACGTACACCATTCTCGGAACCTTATATTTGTCAGCCTGTCTCCAAACGGTTTCAGACTGAGGCTCAACGCCGCCCTTTGCACAGAGAACGGTTACAGAGCCGTCAAGTACACGCAGAGAACGCTCCACCTCAACGGTAAAGTCTACGTGACCGGGGGTATCAATAATGTTGATACGATTTTCCTTCCAGAAACAGGTGGTAGCGGCGGAGGTGATGGTGATACCTCTCTCCTGCTCCTGAGCCATCCAGTCCATGGTAGCGCCGCCGTCGTGGGTCTCGCCCAGCTTGTGGGTCTTACCCGTGTAGAACAGGATACGCTCGGTGGTGGTGGTCTTTCCGGCATCGATGTGAGCCATGATACCGATGTTTCTGGTGTTAGTAAGCGAATATTCTCTTGCCATTGATGTTTCTCCTTAGATCAATCAAGCGCAGATCAATATCTGTAGTGAGCAAACGCCTTGTTTGCCTCTGCCATACGGTGGGTTTCTTCTTTCTTCTTGAAAGCTCCGCCTGCACTGTTCTTGGCGTCGATGATCTCTCCGGCCAGTCTCTCTGCCATGGTCTTCTCTCCGCGCTTTCTTGCGAACAGAATCATCCAGCGGAGTCCAAGCGTGTGACGACGCTCTGCTCTCCCTTCCATGGGTACCTGGTAAGTGGAACCGCCAACACGGCGAGCCTTCACTTCCAGAACGGGCATCACATTTTCAAGAGCTTCCTGGAACACTTCCAGGGGGTTCTGACCAATCTTTTCCTCTACGAGCTTGAACGCATCGTAAACGATGGTCTGGGCTACGCCCTTCTTGCCGTCATACATCACGTTGTTGATCAGCTTGGTTACCAGCTTGGAACCATACAACGGATCCGGCAGTACATCTCTTTTGGTAATACGACCTCTTCTCGGCACTGTACTTCCCTCCTTCATCAAATTTATGAAATCATTGGTACTCAAAAGCCTTCTTCTGTTAGCGCCGTCGGGTTCTGCATAAACATTAAATTATGGAAATCTGACGGGCTGAATTTGCTTTTCAGTGGGGGTGCTAAGCGATTTTGAAATTACTTCTTCTTCTTAGCAGCTTTTGCTCCGTACTTGGAGCGGCTCTGGTTGCGGTTTGCAACGCCCTGCGCATCGAGGGTACCGCGAATAATGTGGTAACGAACACCGGGCAGGTCTCTTACTCTACCGCCGCGAATCAGAACGACGGAGTGCTCCTGCAGGTTGTGTCCGATGCCGGGGATATAAACGGTTGCCTCAAGTCCGTTGGTCAGTCTCACTCTGGCGATCTTTCTCATTGCCGAGTTAGGCTTCTTCGGGCTGGTCGTGGAGACCTTGGTGCAAACGCCTCTCTTCTGCGGTGCAGACTGATCAACAGCAGCATTCTTCAGGGAGTTGAAGCCCTTCTGAAGCACGGGTGCCTTGGATTTGTACACCTTGCTGCCGCGGCCCTGTCTGACGAGCTGGTTAAAAGTTGGCATTCTCAGATTTCCTCCTTCTTCAATAATTTAATGTTTATATACAGACGCCCGACCTCGCGGTCGCGCGAACCTGTCCGCTTCACTTGCGTCGATCCGCCCTCCGATGGGCATAGTTCGGGCTTATCGGCCGCAATTACAGTTAATTATAGCATTCAAAATCCATTTTGTCAAGAGCGGCGCAAAACTTCTACCTTTTGCACAAACTTCTCCGCATTCAAAGGGATTATTTTCACAATTTTGCGCTTTTATTCAGTGAAAAGCAACAATTTGCAAACGCACAAGAAGCCGCCGCAAACGCGGCAGCTTCTTGCTTGACGGAAATGATCCGATTTTGATATATCAGCCTGCGGATTCTTCCTCGGCAGGCTCCTCGGCGCGCTTCACGCCTACGCCCTTATAGCACTCCATGCCGGTGCCGGCAGGGATGAGCTTACCGATGATCACGTTTTCCTTCAGGCCTCTGAGATAGTCGGTCTTGCCCTCGATCGCCGCCTCGGTGAGCACCTTGGTGGTTTCCTGGAAGGAAGCGGCCGACATAAAGGATTCGGTCTGGAGCGATGCCTTGGTGATACCCAGCAGCACGTGGCTTCCGGTGGCCTCGCGCAGGCCCTCCTCGCCATTGGCGATTCTTGCCTTCACCGCATTGTTGGCAGCCTCGAAGTCCAGCTGGTCCACGCGGGATCCAACCAGCAGATCGCTGTCGCCGCCGTCCTCCACCACGATCTTTCTCGTCATCTGGCGAGCAATGATCTCGATGTGCTTGTCGTTCACGTTACAGGACTGCGAGCGGTACACCTTCTGGATCTCCATGATCAGATAGTTATAGACCTCCTTCAGGCCAAGGATCCGCATCACGTCTGCGGGAGCCTTGTTGCCCTCGGTGATCGACTGACCAACCTCCAGATGCTGTCCCTCAAGGATCGCAAGCTTGGTGCCGTAGGGGATCTGATATTCCTTCACGGTGGGGATCACGCCCTCAGGCTGCTCGTTGTCGGGATGAACCGTAACGATATGAATGGAGTTTTCGCCCGTGGAGATATGCGCGGTACCGTTGATCTCGCACATGATCGCAGGCTTCTTGGGCTGACGAGCCTCGAAAAGCTCCTCAACGCGGGGCAGACCCTGCGTGATATCCGAGCCTGCAACGCCTCCCGAGTGGAAGGTTCTCATGGTCAGCTGCGTACCGGGCTCACCGATGGACTGTGCCGCGATGATACCATCGGCCTCACCCACGTTCACCAGCTTGCCGTTGGCAAGGTCGGCGCCGTAGCAGTGCGCGCAGATACCGTGAGGTGCATGGCAGTTGATCACGGTACGGATCTTCACGCTCTCAATGCCCGCCTTTTCAATCTGTGCCGCCATATCCTCGGTGATCATCACGTCGTCCTCGGCGAGGATCTCGCCCGTTTCGGGATGAACCACGGGGCCCATGGTGAAGCGGCCTACAATACGGTCGGCCAAAGGCTCAAGCACGTTCTTATCCTTTTCATCGATGATATTGGTCACCCAGGAGCCCTCGGTGGTGTCGCACTTCACCTCACGCACGATCACGTCCTGAGAAACGTCAACAAGACGTCTGGTCAGGTAACCGGAGTCGGCGGTACGAAGAGCGGTATCCGACAGGGACTTACGGGAGCCCTTTGCACCCATGAAATACTCCAGAATGTTCAGACCCTCGCGGAAGTTGGACTTGATCGGGATCTCGATGGTTCGACCGTTGGTTGCGAACATCAATCCGCGCATACCGGCCAGCTGACGCATCTGTGCCACGGAACCGCGGGCACCCGAATCCGACATGATCTTAATGGGGTTGAACTGGCTGAAGCTGTTCTGCAAAGCCTTGGTAACGTCGTTGGTGGTCTTATCCCAGAGCTTCACCACTGCATTGTAGCGCTCCTCCTCGGAGAATTCACCTCTGCGGAAATAACCGTTGAGAACGTCCACCTTCTTCTGGGCAGCCTCGATCAGGGGCGCGTTTTCCTCGGGGATGGTCATATCGTAAACCGAGATCGAGAAGGAAGCTCTCGTGGAATACTTATAGCCCAGCGCCTTGATCTCGTCCAGCATATCGGCACAAACGGCAGAGCCGTTGTTGCGGATGCAGCGGTCGATGATCTGGCCCAGCTCCTTCTTCTTGATCACGAATTCCACTTCCATGAGGAACTGGTTTTCGGGCTTGCTTCTGTCCACGAAGCCGAGATTCTGGGGGATGGCGCGGTTATAGATGATGCGTCCAAGGGTGGTCACGATCACAGCGGACTTGCGCTCGCCGTCGATCTCCTTGTAAACGCGGATCTTAATCTTGGAATGGAGACCGAGCTTGCCGTTGGCATATGCCATTTCGGCCTCGTCCTCATTGCGGAACATAGAGTAATCGTAAACGATATTGCCATCGGCATCGCGCACGATCTCGCCATTTTCATCCAGATGCGGCTTGCGGTCACCGGGCTCGCCCTCCTTATCCATGGTCAGGTAGTATGCACCCAGGATCATATCCTGAGAAGGAACCGTCACGGCCTTACCGTCCATGGGCTTGAGAAGGTTGTTTGCAGAGAGCATGAGGAATCTCGCCTCTGCCTGCGCCTCTGCAGAAAGGGGAACGTGCACGGGCATCTGGTCGCCGTCGAAGTCGGCGTTGAATGCGGGGCACACCAGAGGATGCAGCTTGATCGCTCTACCCTCCACCAGAATCGGCTCGAAGGCCTGAATGGAAAGGCGGTGCAGCGTGGGTGCGCGGTTGAGAAGCACGGGATGCTCCTTGATCACGTTTTCCAGCGCATCCCAAACGGGGGCGTTGGCGGGATCGTAGGCGCGGTCGATCTTCTTCTGCGCGTCCTTCACGTTGGTTGCCTTGCCCATCTCCACCAGTCTCTTGATCACGAAGGGCTTGAACAGCTCGATGGCCATTTCCTTCGGCAGACCGCACTGATAGATCTTGAGGTTGGGGCCGACCACGATAACCGAACGGCCGGAATAGTCCACACGCTTACCCAGAAGGTTCTGACGGAAGCGGCCCTGCTTACCTCTGAGCATCTCGGAGAGAGACTTCAGAGCGCGGTTGGAGGCACCCGTGACGGGCTTTCCTCTCTTGCCGTTGTCGATCAGAGCGTCCACAGCCTCCTGCAGCATTCTCTTCTCGTTGCGGATCACGATATCGGGCGTTTGGATCTCCATGAGCTTCTTGAGGCGGTTGTTTCTTGCGATCACGCGGCGGTAAAGCTCATTGAGGTCGGAGGAAGCGAATCTTCCGCCGTCCAGCTGCGTCATGGGGCGAATATCGGGAGGCGTGATCGGGATCACGTCCAGGATCATCCACTCCAGCTTGTTGCCCGACTTTCTGAAGGCCTCCATGACCTCCAGACGCTTGATCACGCGGGTCTTTTTCTGACCGGAAGCAGTTTTCAGCTCCTCCTTCAGAGAAGCGCAGGTCGCCTCCACGTCGATGCCCTGCAGAAGCTCCTTGATGGCCTCTGCGCCCATTCCCACGCGGAATTCATCCTCATACTGCTCGCGATACTCATAGTACTGCTTTTCGTTCAGCACCGCACCCTTCTCCAGCGGAGTGGTGCCGGGATCCAGCACCACGTTTTCCGCGAAGTAGAGCACCTGCTCCAGCGCCTTGGGCGACATATCCAGCACCAGTGCCATTCTGGAGGGAACGGCCTTGAAATACCAGATATGAGAAACAGGGGATGCCAGCTCGATATGGCCCATGCGCTCGCGGCGAACCTTCTTCGTGGTTACGTCCACGCCGCACTTCTCGCACTTGTGAACCTCCTTGGTGTGGGAATTCTTATACTTTCCGCACATGCAGGCGCCGTCCTTCGTGGGGCCAAAGATACGCTCGCAGAACAGTCCACCCGTTTCTGCCTTGAGCGTTCGGTAGTTAATGGTTTCCGGCTTGGTCACTTCACCGTAGGACCACTCGCGGATCATCTCCGGAGATGCCAGACCGATTTTGATTGAATAAAATTCCTTATTCTCCACCGTTATTCTCCCTCTGTAATCTTTCCTTATTCGTTTGCGTCGTCATCGTCGTAGAAATCCGAGCCGTAGGACTCCTCTTCCTCAGGGAAAAGGGGTTCGTCATCCTCGTCCTCGCTCACGTCCTCGTCCTCTCCGTCGATCTGGAAGCTTCTGCGGATCTCATCCTCGTCACTGTCGTGCTGGTTGAGCGCCTCGCTGATGGCGGCGGCGTCCACGCGGCTGATCGGATAGGGCTCATCGTCCTTTCCAAGCTCGGAAAGATCGATATCGTTGCCGTCCTTATCCTGCACGCGCACGTTCAGCGCCAGAGACTGCAGCTCCTTGACCATAACCTTGAAGGATTCCGGAATACCCGGAGTGGGAATATTCTGTCCCTTGATAATTGCTTCGTAAGCGCGGCGGCGTCCGTTGATATCGTCGGACTTCACCGTGAGCAGCTCCTGAAGCGTGTAGGCGGCACCGTAGGCCTCCAGAGCCCAAACCTCCATCTCACCGAAGCGCTGACCGCCGAACTGAGCCTTACCGCCCAGAGGCTGCTGCGTTACGAGAGAGTACGGGCCGTTGGAGCGCGCGTGGATCTTATCGTCCACCAGATGGTGCAGCTTGAGATAATACATGATACCAACGGTAACGGGGTTGTCGAAGGCTTCACCCGTGCGGCCGTCGTAGAGAACGGTCTTACCGTCCAGGATCTTCAGTCTCTTTTCCTCGCGGAGACGATCGGTGAAGGCGGTGTCCTCTCTCTCCTCAGCAGTGAGCTCACGCAGAGACTTCACGCCGGTTTCGGGATCCTCGACCTCCTCAAAGAGTGCCTTGCCCTCGGGATTCTCCAAGGGGAAGATATCTCTCTGCAGACCTGCTGCCTTGAGGCATTCCAGAATATCCTTTTCGTTTGCGCCGTCGAACACGGGCGTCATGATCTTCCAGCCCAGCTTTCTTGCGGCGATACCCAGATGGACCTCCAGCACCTGACCGATGTTCATACAGGAAGGCACGCCCAGAGGATTCAGCACGATATCCAGCGGCGTTCCATCGGGCAGGAAGGGCATATCCTCGGGGGGCAGGATGCGGGAAACGACACCCTTATTACCATGGCGGCCTGCCATTTTATCGCCCACGGAGATCTTTCTCTTCTGAGCAACGTAGACCTTGACCACCTTGTTCACACCTGCGGGAAGCTCGTCGCCGTGCTCATGAGAGAAGACGCGGACGTCCACAACGATACCGGATTCACCGTGCGCCAGGCGCAGAGAGGTGTCGCGCACTTCTCTGGACTTTTCGCCGAAGATGGCGCGGAGCAGGCGCTCCTCCGCCGTCAGCTCGGTCTCTCCCTTGGGAGTGATCTTACCAACGAGGATGTCGCCCGAGCGAACCTCGGTTCCCTTCTTCACGATACCCTCGGCATTGAGATCGCGCAGGACCTCCTCACCAACGTTGGGGATCTCGCGGGTGATTTCCTCCGGCCCGAGCTTGGTATCTCTTGCCTCGTGGGTGTATTCCTCAATATGCAGGGACGTGTATACGTCATCCCGCACCAGACGCTCGTTCAGCAGGACGGCGTCCTCGTAGTTATAACCTTCCCAGGTCATAAAGCCGATCAGCGCGTTCTTACCCAAGGAAACCTCACCGTTGGAGGTTGCGGGTCCGTCCGCGATAACCTGTCCCTCTTCCACGTAATCGCCCTTCTTAACGACGGGACGCTGGTTGAAGCAGGTGCCCTGGTTGGTTCTCTTGAACTTGATCAGATCGTAAACGTCCTTGATGCCGCCCTCGCAAGCAACCACAATGCGGTCAGCCTGTACGCGTTCTACAACGCCGGCTCTCTGAGCGATCACAACGACA
>JAZRCQ010000278.1:0-5911 GCA_045659845.1 Eubacteriales bacterium | reverse complement strand
GTGGGCTATCATTGCTCGGGATGCAATCTGCAGGTTTGTGAGCATGGCAATGCCGACGGCTCGATGGCCGGCGGAAACAGCAAGGTGAAATACTATATTACCGGTGCAGTATCCGAGCTTTCGATCCCGCGAACGCTTGTGATCTACGGAACGGGGAAGATGCCGAATTTTGCTTCCGACGGTCCGCCGATCTGGTCGGGAAGCACGTATGTATTTGATGTCACTCGGATCGAGATCGGAGAGGGGATCACCTCCATCGGAAATTATGCTTTTACGGCAAGCAAATATGAAAATCCCTACGCTTCCGTGAAACAATTTCTGATCCGAAATCCCAATTTGCTCATAGAGGCGGGGGATCCGCGCGTGAGCGGGATCAAATGCCCGATCTCTCACGGTTGAATGCAATCAGGTTGAGCCTGCAAAATTTGCGGGCTCAGCCTTTCTTTTTTGGAGATATGAACGGTTTTGTGGTATAATAGATATAATTGAGTTGAGAGAAGTGGGGCAAAATGCAGAAATCTGTTGACATTATAGGGCAAAAGTGGTATAATATAACGGATAATGGTTAACTATGGGAATTTTTAAGAAATGGAGCGTACTCATTGTGACAGTCAGATTAAAAAAATGGATCCTTCCCATCGCAGCATTGCTTTGTGCCATGCTGAGCCTCTACCTTTCGGTTGTGCAGTTCAGCGACGATAATATCAAAAATATTCGGGAGGACCGTGAGCCAACGGTGATCCCGACCGAGAAAATGGAATTCAAGGGATGGGACGATACCGAATTCGGCTTGATTGCCTCGGATGAGCGAAGCTCGGTGTTGATCCGTTTGGAACAGCCGATCTACGTGAACAATCTTCTGATCGGCGGCAAGATCGATCGGGAGCTGAGTGAGATCTCCGTTCGTTACACGGAGGTTGGATCCGCAAGCACCACCGTTTCCAAGCGTCTGCCCTTAGAGGTGAAGAACAGCGATGCCTATCTTTCTCTGAACGCCGCTGTTTCTCAGGTGGAGCTCACGCTTTCCGATTCGGTTGGCGACGAGCTGGAGCTGGAGGCCGTTACGTTGAATCCTACGGGCTTGAACGTGAATTTCCTGACAATGCTTCTGGCCTTTGTGACACCTATGGTGATGATCTGGTTTGCGCTGGAGTGGGCATGCGACAAGAGCGGCTTTGCCAAGCTCTTTGGCTCGCTGAAGAAATATCGCTATCTGCTTTTGGATCTGGTTTCCCGTGAGCTGAAGACCAAATATCGCCGCTCGGTGCTGGGCATTCTCTGGAGCGTTCTGAATCCGCTTCTGATGATGCTGGTGCTCACGGCCGTGTTCTCCAATATCTTCCGCTATCAGATCGAGGATTTCCCGGTTTACTATCTCACCGGTTATATTCTCTTCAACTTTGTTTCCGAGGCCACGAATTTCTCCATGACCTCCATTCTCGGCGCGGCCGGGCTGATCAAAAAGGTGTATATCCCCAAAATCATTTTTCCGCTGGAGAAGTGTATCTTTGCTTTGGTAAACCTTTTGTTCTCGCTGATCGCCGCAGTGATCGTTTTTATGATCATGGGCGTGGATCCCAGCTGGACGATGCTTTTGTTCTTTGTGCCGATCATCTATCTGTTCATCTTCAATTTCGGCTTTGGCTTGATTCTTGCCACGTTGAACACATTTTTCCGCGACGTGGGATATCTCTACGGCGTTCTCCTCACAGTGTGGATGTATCTTACCCCCATCATCTATCCCGCCAGTGTTCTTCCGAGCTGGATGCAGAGCATCGTGCGGGTGAATCCGCTTTATCACTACGTGGAGTATTTCCGCGCCGTCACGCTCTACGGAACGCTTCCGTCGCTTTCGGATAACCTCATTTGCATTGCTTATGCGGTGATCTTCCTTCTGCTCGGCATCGGCGTGTTCCGCAAGTGTCAGAACAAATTTATTTTCTACGTTTGATCGGAGGGCATAGCCTTGGAAAAGCAGATTGTTGTGGATATCGACCGCGTTACCATGCGGTTCAATATGCCCAAGGAAAAGGTGGACAATTTTAAGGAGTATCTGATCAAGGTGCTGAAGCGTCAGATCCGATTTGAGGAGTTTGTGGCGCTCTCCAACGTTTCTCTGCAGGTGTATGCCGGGGAGGTGGTTGGAATCGTTGGTCTCAACGGCTCCGGCAAAAGCACCATGCTGAAGCTGATCTCCGGCATCATTGAGCCCAGCGAGGGAACCGTGGTCACCAGCGGCACCATCTCTCCCATGATCGAGCTGGGAGCGGGCTTCGATTTTGAATTGACCGCACGGGAAAACATCTTTCTGAACTGCTCGGTGCTGGGCTTCAGCAGGGATTTCGTGAAGGAAAAATACGATGAGATCCTGGATTTTGCCGAGCTGAGAGACTTTGAAAACGTGGCCATCAAGAATTTTTCCTCCGGTATGATCGCGCGGTTGGGCTTTGCTATTGCCACGCTCGTGAAGCCGGATATCCTGATCGTGGATGAGATCCTGGCGGTGGGAGATTTTCTCTTTCAGCAGAAATGCGAGCGTCGCATCAGCGAGCTGATGCAGGGGGGCACCACGGTTTTGATCGTTTCCCACTCCATTGAGCAGATCGAGCGGCTTTGCACTCGCGTGGTATGGCTGGAGCACGGCGTGGTGAAGATGGACGGTGCCACTGCCGAAATTTGCGAGGAATACAAGAAAACGGAGAGATAATATGTTGCAAGAAAAAGACGAGATCCTCGGTGCTGAGGCCTCTGCTTCAAGTGCAGGTGAGCATCGATCCGCTGATTGGTATAAGGATCAATACTATGAGCTGATGATCAATAATCGGGAGCTGAAGGCTCAGAACAAGCAGCTCTACGATCAGTGGATCACCATTTCCAGCTCCCGATTCTGGCGTATCACCAAGCCTCTTCGCGTGACGTCGGATCTTGCCAAGAAGGCTCTTCGCAAAAACCGCTTGGCGAGAAAAATGTATAAGGGGCTTAAATATTTCAAGAACAACGGCTTTTCCGCCACAGTGAAGCGTCTCCTCGGAAAGGGAAGTGAGCCCGATTCCAAGGAGCTGGAGCGGATCTATGAGGAGCAGAGAAGTCATCCGCTGGATACTAAGCTGCGGTTCAGCATTCTTGTGCCTCTTTACAACACGAACGAAACCTATCTTGTTGAAATGATTCGCTCGGTTCAGGCGCAAACCTATCCTGAATGGGAGCTTTGTCTGGCTGACGGAAGTGATTCCGAGCATGCCTACGTGGAGCGCGTGGTGCGCGAGATGGCAGAGAGCGATCCGAGAATCAAATATCAGCGCCTGACGAAGAATGCGGGGATCTCGGCTAACACCAACGAATGCGCGGCAATGGCAACGGGAGATTACGTTGGATTTCTGGATCACGACGATCTGCTCTCGCCCGCAGCGCTCTATATGAATGCCGCAGCGATCCTGGAGACCGATGCCGACGTGCTCTATTCGGACGAGGACCATCTTTCGATCCGGGGACATCATTGCTTCCCGTTCCACAAGCCCGATTGGTCGCCTGATCTGCTCTATAGCCAGATGTACGTTTGCCATTTCACAACGGTCCGACGCTCGATCTTCAATGAGCTTGGCGGTTTTTCCTCGGAATTTGACGGCAGTCAGGACTATGATCTGATGCTTCGCCTTTCCGAGGTGACAAAAAAGATCGTTCATATTCCGGCCATTCTTTACACGTGGCGGGAATGCGAGACCTCTACGGCGGCCAACGCCGATGCCAAGCCCTATGCTCATGAGGCAGGCCGTCGCGCGTTGGATGCGCATCTCAAGCGGAAATACGGCGAATGTGCTCATGCCGAGGATTCGGATTACACCTTCGTGTTCGATGCTCGCTTCGGATTCCCCACGGAGACGCGTCCGATGGTTTCCGTGATCATTCCCATGAAGGATCACAGTGAGGTGACGGCTCGTTGTGTGGAGAGTATTCTGACCAAGACAACCTATGAGAACTATGAGCTTTTGATCCTTGACAATCGCTCCGAGAAGCCCGAAACCGCTGAATGGCTGGCGCAGATCGAGAAGCGAGATCCGAGAATTCGCGTTCTGAAGGCAGATATGGAGTTCAATTGGTCCAAGATCAATAATTTCGGTATCCACCACGGAAAGGGCGACGTGTTCATTCTGCTCAATAACGATACCGAGGTGATCGCCCCCGATTGGATGGAGCGCTTGGCAGAGAATGCGATGCGCCCCGAGATCGGTGTGGTTGGCGGACTTTTGCTCTATGAGGACGGCACCATTCAGCATGCGGGCGTTGTGATCGGGCTCAACGGTATGGCGGATCATGTGTTCAAGGAAATGCCCACCGAGCATATGGGCTCTCCCTTTGTTTCGCCTATGGTCTCGCGAAACGTGCTTGCCGTTACGGGCGCGTGCATGGCCATCTCCAGGGAGAAGCTCCGCAAGATCGGACTTCTGGACGAGTCCTTTATCATTTGCGGGAGCGACGTGGAGCTTTGTATTCGTGCATATGAGTATGGCTTTGATAACCGCTACGACGTGAACGTGCGGCTTTATCATTTGGAATCCAAGAGCCGCGATTCTTATATTCCCCCCGAGGATTTCAAGTATTCTCATCTGGCGTACCAGCCGTATTTTGAATCGGGTGATCCCTATTTTAATGAAAATCTCGAGCTTTATTCGCTCATTCCAAAGGAGAGAACGGTTCCCATGAATATGATCAAGCTAAAAAATCTCCTCAGAAGATTTCCGCCCGCGGTGGCGCTTTGGAGAAGCATCAAAAAGGATCTCATTCCCAATGCCGAGGCAGGCATTCCGGAGATCGGCCCGATCGGTGCGAGAGCCGATTCCAAGGATAACGGCAAGCTGCGCCTGAATCTGCTTGCTCCCTCTGTGGATAGTGCGCACGTGTTCGGCGGCATCTCCACTGCGATCCGCTTCTTTGAGGAGCTTCGCGCCGAGCTTGGCTGTGAGGCACGAATCATCACCACCGACGCTATGGTGGTGGAAAGCTCCTCGGTGCTTGCCAAGGAGTATGAGCTGATTCCTGCCGATAAGGATTCCGATGCACCCGTGCAGGTGGTTTCCTTCAACGATCGCTACGGGAAAACGGTGCCGGTTCGCAGCCGCGACGTCTTTATGGCAACGGGCTGGTGGACGGCCTACAACATCCGCGAGGTGATCAACTGGCAGAAGTCCGAATTCGGAACCGAGCTGCCTCTGCTTTATATGGTGCAGGATTATGAGCCCGGCTTCTATCCGTGGTCCAGTCGCTATATGCTGGCCGACAGCACCTATCGCTTGGATATTCCCACCTATGCCGTGGTGAATTCCGGTATTCTGAAGGATTTCTTTGATCAAAATGGCTATTCCTTTGCCAAGGCATGGAGCTTTGAGCCGGTTCTGAACGACAAGCTGGCGGCTTATCTGCCCAAGAACGGCGAGAAGATCGAAAAGAAGAAGGAGATCCTGGTCTACGGCCGTCCCTCTATCGATCGCAATGCCTTTGCCCTTGTGGTGGAGTCGCTCAAGGCCTGGGCCAAGAGCTTTCCGGATGCTAAGGAATGGGCGATCTACTCCGCGGGAGAATCCCATAATCCCGTGGATCTGGGAGAGGGCTGTGTGCTTCGTTCGTTGGGTAAGCTTTCTCTGGAGGGGTATGCCAAGCAGATGCTCGGCACTCATGCGGGACTTTCTCTGATGGTTTCTCCGCATCCCAGCTATCCGCCGCTTGAGATGTCCACCTTTGGCATCAAGACCGTGACCAACGGCTATGCCAATAAGGATCTGAACGGCTTTAATGAAAATCTGATCAGCGTCACGGATTGCGCTCCGAGAGTGATCGCAGAGGAGCTTTGCCGCATCTGCCATGCATACACGGGAGATGGCACTGCCGCCGCTGACACGGACTATGCCAAGGGAGG
>JAZRCQ010000277.1:0-5961 GCA_045659845.1 Eubacteriales bacterium | reverse complement strand
TGCCTTTTTTAAGTGATAAAGCGGTAGTTTTGATTGGTGTTCCCGGCATAAAGGACGAATTCACAGGTCGTTCGGAGGAACTGCTTTCCGATTGGCTTGGCGATGAAGCGTATATGTTCCAAAGCCCAAGCGCTTGGCGTGAGATTATCGGCAGCAACGATAGAATGGAAGCCATTGAAACTTGGGAGATGGATTGCTTTGATAGCGCTTGGAGCGAGTGGTTTGCTACCGAACACAAGTATGCCTTGGGCGACAAACAGTTTTTTGACAACCTTATCAAGCCGTACACTTGCTTTGTTGGCATCTATATAAAGATCAAATAAGTCGCTTTCACCGAGGAGGGCACCCCCCTCAAGCGTCTCTTCCGTGAGAAGGTAATTATGTTGTGTGGAACAAATTTGTTCGACAGAATGGGGGAACAAGAACGCCGCATGAACGAGATTATGGTATTGATTCCAAGACTTGTTCCATATGGTTTTGAGAAAAATACCGATAGAATTGTGCTTATACAGTCGGATGGATTCATGTGTTTTGCTAACGATATTCCATTCCTATGCACGTGATATCATAAAAAAAATTTTCCAAGGAGGCCTCCATGCAATTATTATTAAGGCAAAGGCTATTTTCGTGGCTGGATAGCTACGATCTGTACGACGAGGCGGGGAGAACCGTGTTTTCGGTGAAGGGAGAGCCGGCGTTGGGGCATCTTCTGCGCATCTACGATGCAAATGGGCATGAGGTGGGCTACATCCGACAAAAGCTCTTTTCATGGCTGCCGAAATTTGAAATGTACCGCGGAGAGCATTTTCTCGGCAGTATCCAAAGAAAATTCACGCTTTTCAATCCACGGTATTCCATCGACTATTGCAGCTGGCAGGCGGAGGGGGACTTGCTTGAATGGGATTACTCCATTCGCGATTCCGCGGGGCAGGAGATCGCCGCCGTTTCCAAGGAGCTTCTGCATCTGACGGACACCTACGTGATCGACGTCCACGATCCGAGGGACGCTCTTTGCGTGCTGATGCTTGTGCTTGCAATTGATGCAGAAAATTGTTCGCGCTAAGTTGCCGAGCAAAAAATGGATGAAACTTGTTTTTTCTTCTTGACATTTGTCGAATTCGATGGTATTATATACGTAGACATATGAAGGGAGAAGAGAAAATGGGAAAAAAGGACATGGAAGTGCTTCGCGAGCGGATCGCGGAGGGCGAAAAAAAAGA
Source organism: Eubacteriales bacterium (assembly GCA_045659845.1). GTDB lineage: Bacteria > Bacillota > Clostridia > Oscillospirales > CAG-272 > UMGS1865. The sequence goes on along the minus strand of JAZRCQ010000277.1, from coordinate 4,741 downwards.
AAAGGAAAGAAGGGTTAAGGAAATGAAAAAGGAACTCAAAAAGAAGAAGGAAGGCTTTTTTGCCGATTTCAAGAAGTTTATCACGCGCGGCAACGTGCTGGATATGGCCGTTGGTGTGATCGTTGGCGGTGCATTCACTGCAATCGTCAACGCCCTCAGCAACAATATTCTCAAGCCTGTGATCAACTGGCTGTTGGCTCTGATCCTCGGCAAGGATTCCCTCAGCGAGGTGTTCACCTTCCTCACCAAGGCATATAAGCCGGATGAGAACGGTGTTGCCACTGCGGAAATTGATCTTGCCAACTCGATCTACATCGATTGGGGCGCCTTTATCAACGCCATCATCAATTTCCTCCTGATCGCTTTCACGCTGTTCATCATCGTGCGCACGATCAACAACATTCGCAAGAAGCTGGATGCCAAGGAGCTTGCCGCCGCTGAGGCCAAGAAGAAGGCTGAGGACGAGGCAAAGAAGCAGGCAGATGCCGCCGCTGCAGCCGCAGCCGCAGAAAAGGCCGCCGCCGAGAAGGCCGCTCTGGAGCAGATGTATGCCAATATCGCTCGCCAGACCGAGCTTTTGGAAAAGCTTGCAAATAAGTAAGATCAATGATTTATCCGACGGGATCCGAGCGATCCCGTCGTTTTTTTGCTCTTGCAGGGGAATGTTTGCGGTTTAATATTGAAAAAGGGGAAGCAGTGTGATATAATATTACCGGAAGAATTTTGTTTATTCGCCTTGACGGCTCTGCGGAAAGGGCGGTTCTCCCAAATCTGAAAAACGAGAGAGGTTTGCCATGATCTTCGAGAAGCAGGTTGTGAAAGCTTACAAAAGCATGATGCACACGCGGTGCGACGACACCGAAACCGTTTTCTATTACTCTGCCGCCGATTTTGAGGGCCTGCAGAGCGAGCCGTATTCCTTCCGTTCTGCGGCAGGACAGCTACTGCAGGGCTATCTCTATTGCTATCCCAACCCCATCAAGGGCAAGCTGATCGTTTTTGATCACGGATTTGGCGGCGGCCATAGAGCCTATATGAAGGAGATCGAGCGCCTTTGCAGGCATGGGTATCTTGTTTTGGCCTACGATCACACGGGATGCATGGAATCGGGAGGAGGATCGCCAAACGGCTTGGCGCAGTCCCTCTGCGATCTCAACGACTGCATTGCCGCGGCGAAGGCAGATGCGCGGCTGAGCGGATTGGAGATTTCCGTGATGGGGCATAGCTGGGGCGCATTTTCAACGATGAATATCACGGCTCTGCATCCGGAGATCACCCGCATCGTGGCTATGTGCGGCTTTGTTTCGGTGGAGGAGATGATAAAAACCTTCTTCGCAGGCCCTCTGAAGGGCTATCGCAAGGCGGTTTGGGCCTTGGAGCAGGCCTCCAATCCGCGTTTTTCGGCCTTCTGTGCCACGGAGTCGCTGAAAAATTCCGACGTGCAAGCGCTCTTGATCTATTCGGAAAACGATCAGCTCTGCCGCCTCCGCCATTATGAGCTTCTGAAGGATGCGCTGGGGGATCGGGAGAACGTTCGCCTGCTTTTGGTGGAGGGGAAGGGACATAATCCAAACTACACCAAGGAGGCCGTTGGCTTGCTGGGAGAATTCAGCAAGGCAAGAGCCGGACTTCTCAAGAAAAAAGGACTTACCGATGCGCAAAAGGCGGCCTTCCGCGCCTCCTTTGATTGGGAGCGGATCACCGAGCAGGACGAGGCCGTTTGGCGGGAGATCCTTTCGCATCTGGACGGCGCCGCGCAGAAGTGAAAAACGATTGCAAGAAAGGGATTTTATGAAGCTTTTGTTCAAAGCAACGGCAGGGATTTTGATCGCCGCAGCCGTTCTGATGCTATCGGCCTGCCGTCCAAACGGGGAGGCGGAGCCGCAAACGTCTTGGGAAGAGGCTTCCGTGCCTCCAACCGAGGAGACCGCAGAAAAGGAGCTTGTTGTGAGTATTGTTTCCAAGGCCACGCAAAACCCCATTCACTACAACGGCGCAGATCCGTGGGTGGTGGAGCATGAGGGGACTTATTACTATTGCTATTCCTCGGGCAACGGCGTTTCCGTGGCTCGCTTTTCCTCCCTGCATCAGCTCACCAAGTCGGGAGTGAAGGTGTACACCGCCCCCGAGGGAACTGCCTATTCCAAGGAGTATTGGGCGCCCGAGCTGCACTATCTCAACGGCGAGTGGTATATCTACGTTGCCGCCGACAATGGCAACAACACCACGCATCGGATGTACGTGCTGAAGGGGACCTCTCAGGATCCAACCGATCCCTTCGAGATGGTGGGGCAGATCACCGATCCCACCGATCGCTGGGCCATCGACGGCACCGTGATGCAGCTGGGCGGAGAATTGTATTTTATCTGGTCGGGCTGGGAGGGAAGCGTGAACGTGGCGCAGAATATTTATATTGCTCACATGAGCGATCCCTGCACGATCGATTCCGAGCGGGTGTGCTTGTCCGTGCCCGAATACGATTGGGAGACCTACGGAAGCCCCGACGTCAACGAGGGGCCTGCCGTGCTTCAGCACGGGGGCAGAACCTTTCTCGTTTATTCCGCATCGGGGAGCTGGACAGATCATTATTGCCTCGGGATGCTTTCCCTGACGGGAAGTGATCCCCTGGATCCTGCGTGCTGGATAAAATCGACCGAGCCGGTGTTCCAAAGCCGCCCCGGCGTTTGCTATGGGCCGGGGCACAATTCCTTTTGCACCGCCGTGGACGGCAGCATCTGGATGGTTTATCACGGAAATCTGGTTTCGGGAACGGGATGGTCGGGGCGCTCGGTCTGGATCGGGCCCGTTGCCTTTGATGCAAACGGAGATCCGATCTTTGGTCAGCCCGAGGAAACGGTTCGGTTTCCCCGCGTGATCAAATATTATCAATAAAGAGGTGCGGTAGGCCGTACAAGCGGAACCGACACAAAACCGCAAAGGAAAGGGAGGTGGAGCAATGCTCATTCGGGATCGGGAGCTTCGTCAACAATTAAAAACGCTGATGATCCCCATCGTGCTGCAAACGCTGATGATGAATGCCGTCAGCTTTGGCGACACCTTCCTTTTGGGCTTTGTGGATCAGAACAGTCTGGCGGCGGTGTCGCTGGCCTCTCAGGTCACCTTCGTGATGAATCTGCTTTTTTGGACGCTCACGGGCGGTGCCACGGTGCTTTCGGCCCAGTATATGGGAAAGCGGGATCTTGCCACCGTCGGAAGAGTGTTCGGTCTGATCCTGCGATGGTCGATCCTCGTTTCTGCCGCATTCTTTCTGGCGGCATATTTGGCGCCTGAGGCGCTGATGGCGGCCTTCACCAATTCCGAGGAGATGATTGCCATCGGCGCGGAGTATCTGCGCATCACGGCCTTTTCCTATCTTTTCACAGGTGTCGGGCAGAGCTATCTCTGCATGCTGAAGATTCTTGAGCGTGCGCGCGCGGGCTCGGTGATCACTGTGTTCATCGTTCTGTTGGATCTGCTTTTGAACGCCGTGTTCATCTTCGGGTTGCTGGGATGTCCTGCAATGGGAGTGCGCGGCGCGGCGCTCACCACCGTGATCTCCAAGCTGCTTGAGATGCTTATTGTGGTGGCGTACGCCGTGATCGGAGGATTGAATCCGCCGAAGGGCTTGCTCCGCATCCGTCCCTCGCTGGAGAAGGAATTCTGGCATTTCACGCTTCCGATCTTTGTGAACTCCATGGCGTGGGGAGGCGGCATGACCGCCTATTCCGCCATCATCGGCCATCTCGGAAACGATGCCACCGCCGCCTATTCCATTGTGAACGTCATCAAAAATCTCATCATCTCCATCGGCAGCGGTCTCGGAAGCGCCACGGGGATCATTCTCGGAAACGTGCTGGGGGAGGATCGCCTGGAAACGGGGCGCTCCTATGGAGATCAGCTGGCGCGCTTTTCGGCCTTTCTCGGCGTGATCTCCGCCATTGCCGCGATCCTGCTCTGCCCGTTGTTTATCCTGCTGTTCGACACCAACGAGCAAACCACGGCCTTCTTGCTTTGGATGATCCTGTTCTGCGCCATGAATTGCTTTGGAAGAGGCATCAACGACACGGTGATCGTTGGCATTCTGTATTCCGGCGGCGACACGAAATTCGATGCGGTGAGTCTGGCCGTCACCATGTGGGGGATCATTGTTCCGCTGGCGATCTGTGCCGCCTTCTGGTGGAGGCTGCCGGTGATCTGGGTGTATTTCATCATTGCCTCGGATGAGGTGATCAAGCTTCCGTGGGTATTTCAGCACTATAAAAAGTATCTGTGGGTGAGGAACATCACGAAGGAAGGCATTTGAGGATCGACGCCAGAAGGCCACGGCCGCCGAGCCTCGGCGGAAAATTCAAGGAAGGAAGAGGGGAAAGGATGTTTGATTTCAAAAACAAGGTCGCCGTTGTCACGGGAGGCGCACAGGGGATCGGCAAGTGCATAGCGGATCAGTTTGAAAAGGCAGGCGCCAAGGTCTGCATCATCGATCTGCAGGAAAACGGCTATTTCGTGGGCGACCTTTCGGACAAGGCCACGTTGGAAGCCTTTGCAGCACGTGTGATCTCCGACCACGGCCGTGTGGACTATCTCATCAACAACGCCGCCCCCATTTCCCGCGGCATCACGATGGGAAGCTATGAGGAATTTGAGTACGCGCAGAGAGTGGGCGTCACGGCGCCTTTCTATCTTGCCAAGCTCTTCGCCCCCTATTTTTCGGAGGGAGCCTGCATCGTCAATCTTTCCTCCT
>JAZRCQ010000276.1:0-31922 GCA_045659845.1 Eubacteriales bacterium | reverse complement strand
GGCACTGGAGGAAAACCTTCAGTTTCTCCCCTCCGCCTCCCCCGATCTCATCTCCGCCGCAGAGGCCGTTGACAATCCCGGCTTTCTCGCCGACTTCATCGCGGCAAACGTTTTGGTGAAAACCGCAGACAAGCAGGCCATTCTGGAGTGCTTTGAGCCCTTCAATCGCGCCGAGGCGCTTCTCGCCATGCTCCGTCAGGAATCGGCCATTTTGGCCGAGGAGGCGCACATCCGCAAAAAAGTGGATGCGAGAATGCGCCGCAATCAGCAGGAATACTACCTGCGCGAGCAGCTGAAGGTGATCCAGGAGGAGCTGGGCGAGGGCTCGGATTCCGAGGAATTCGCCCGCCGCATCCGCGAGGCCGAGCTTCCCGCTGAGGTGGAGGCCAAGCTTCTCAAGGAGAACGACCGGCTTTCCAAGGCTCCCTTCGGATCTGCCGAGGCAACCGTGATCGCCAACTATCTGGACACCTGTTTGGAGATCCCGTGGAAAAAGACCACTCGCGATCGCGTGAATTTTGCAAACGTTCGCAAGGTGCTGGATATCGACCACAACGGCATGGAGAAAGTGAAGGAGCGCATCGTGGAATACGTTGCTGTCAAGCAGCTCAATCCCGAGCTTCGCAATCAGATCCTTTGCCTTGTCGGCCCTCCCGGCGTTGGAAAAACCTCCGTGGCCGCCTCCGTGGCAAGAGCTATGAACCGCAAGTACGTTCGCATCTCGTTGGGCGGCGTTCGCGACGAGGCAGATATTCGCGGCCATCGAAAAACCTACATCGGCGCCATGCCCGGCCGCATCGTGAATGCGCTGATCCAGGCAGGCGTGAAAAATCCTCTCATCCTTTTGGACGAGATCGATAAAATGACACGCGATTCCCACGGTGATCCCACCTCCGCCATGCTGGAGGTTTTGGACGGTGAGCAAAACAAGACCTTCCGCGACCACTTTGTGGAGCTTCCCGTGGATCTTTCCCATTGCTTGTTCATCGCCACCGCCAATTCGCTGGAAAACGTTCCCCGCCCTCTGCTCGATCGCATGGAGATCATTGAACTGAGCATCTACACCAAGCGGGAAAAGCTGGCCATCGCCAAGGATCATCTGATCCCCAAGCAGCTTCATCGCCATGGGCTCAACCGCCGCACGGTGAAGATCACCGAAGCGGCCGTAGGCGAGATCATCGATCACTACACCCGTGAGGCAGGCGTTAGAAATCTAGAGCGCAAGCTCGCCGACGTTTGCCGCAAGGCAGGAAAGCGCATCCTTGAGGAAGGCATCAAGCACGTCACCGTGGATGCCGCCAACGTGGAATCCTATCTGGGCGCTCGCAAGCTCCTTCCCGAGCTTATCGATGCAGAGGATCAGGTTGGCTGTGTGAACGGTCTGGCCTACACCGAGCTGGGAGGCACGCTCCTGAAGGTGGAGGTTGCCGTTCTGGAGGGAACCGGCAAGATCGAGACCACCGGCTCGCTGGGCGACGTGATGAAGGAATCCGCACAGATCGCAGTCAGCTACGTTCGCTCGATCGCAAAGGAATACGGCATTCCCGCCGACTTCTATAAAACCAAGGATATTCACATCCACTTCCCCGAGGGCGCAACGCCCAAGGACGGCCCCTCTGCGGGAGTGACTATGGTGACGGCTCTGGTGAGCGCGCTCACGTCCCGTTCCGTCCGCGCCGACGTAGCCATGACGGGCGAGATCAGCCTGAGAGGCAACGTGCTTCCCATCGGCGGTCTCAAGGAAAAAACCATGGCAGCCTATTCAGCAGGAGCAAAAACCGTCCTGATCCCCGAGGCCAATCTGAGAGATCTGGAGGAGATCGATCCGCTGGCAAAGGAAAATCTTACCTTCATTCCCTGCAAACGAGCCGAGGATGTGCTTCGTCATGCATTGGCTCCCGCCAAGGAAACGTTTGCGGCGGAGCAGGAGACCGCGGTGGCTGCGCTCTACGTTCCAAACGTTCAAAGCTCGCAGAATCCGCTTCACTTTCACGATACACACACGTCCTGACCAAAAGAAAGGAATCCTATGGCCCTGAATCTCAACAACGTCCGCCTGCGCATCAGCGCGGGACAGACACGACAGTTCCCCGGAGATCCCATTCCGCAGATCGCATTTTCGGGACGCTCCAACGTGGGAAAAAGCTCCCTGATCAATTCTCTGCTCAACAGAAAGTCGCTGGCGCGCGTCAGCTCGGCTCCCGGAAAGACCATCACCGTGAATTTCTATGAGATCGACTGCAAGCTCTTTTTCGTGGACCTTCCGGGCTACGGCTTTGCCAAGCGCCGCGCAGAGGATCAGGCCGAGTGGTCCCGTCTCACCGACGGCTACTTCACCGACAATCGAAACGTTGACCGTATCGCCGCTGTGATCCAGCTGATCGACAGTCGCATCGGCCCCACCGCCGACGATGAGATGATGCTCAATTATCTCATTCAAACGGGTCTGCCCTTCCTCGTGGTCGCCACCAAGGCCGACAAGCTGAACGCAACCGAGCGGAAGGCCGCCGGGGCAACCTTTGCAAACCATCCCTTGATTCCGAAGGATACTCCCGTGCTGTTCTATTCCTCGCTGAAAACGATCGGGCGGCAGGAGCTTTGGAAGCAGATCTCTCTCTACACGGGCGTGAAGCTCTGATAGAGACCTCCCCCAACCGGGCGAAAGGAGCCCACTTGATATGATCTATCAACTTTTCAACGGCGGTTCAGATCCGAAGGAGCTTCTCTTCTCGCTTCTGATCCTGCTCCCAACCATGATGCTTGCGCTTTCCCTGCACGAAACGGCGCACGGCTTCGTGGCATGGAAATGCGGCGATCCCACCGCGCACAATCTCGGAAGGCTTTCCCTCAATCCGCTGAGACATCTGGATCCCATAGGACTTGTGTGCTTGCTCCTTCTGGGCTACGGCTGGGCAAAGCCCGTTCCCATCAACACAAGATATTTCCGCAATCCCAAGCGCGGCATGGCACTTTCCGCATTGGCAGGCCCTCTTTCCAATCTGCTGCTGGGCATCCTCTGCGGCCTGCTGGGAGGCATAGCCTTCGGCTCCGGCGTTTATCTGTGCCACGTGTCGATCAGCGCCCTCGGAGAGATCCTTCAGCTCATCGGGAATGCGCTGTATCTGAGCTGCTATATCAATTTTCTTTATGCGGTGTTCAACATGATCCCCATCCCGCCCTTCGACGGCTCGCGCGTGCTGTTTGCCTTTCTGCCCGAGCGGCAGTATTTCGGCATCATGCGCTATGAGCGGCAGATCATGCTCGGCATTCTGATCGCCATGATGGTTCTCTCCCGCCTGGGGCTCTCCCCGGTTGGCGCAGCGGCAGAATGGCTGACAGAGCAGGTGTTTTTCCCTGCAGCCAATGGGATCTTCCGCATTCTGCTCTCATAATTTCTTCACCAAGGAGACTCCATGGAAACCCTCACCTACCGATTGGAGCAATTTCAGTTTGAAGGTCCTCTCGATCTGCTTCTGACGTTGATCCAAAAAAACAAAGTGAATATCGAGGATATCCCCATTTCGCTGATCTGCGATCAGTATCTGGAATATCTCCGTCAGGCGCAAACCATGGACATGGAGATCGCGGGAGAGTTCATCGTGATGGCCAGTGAGTTGATGCGGATCAAAAGCAAGATGCTCCTGCCCAGACCTCAGGACGAGGAAAAGGATCCTCGCGCCGAGCTGGCCGATGCCCTGCTCCGCTATCAGCAGGCAAAGCTTGCCGCAGTGAAAATGGCCGACCTTTATAAGGTGTTCAGCGGCCGTATGGAAAAGGACACCGACGAGATCTCCGTGGACACCTCCTACGTTGCCGATCAGCAGGTCACCTCGCTGTGCTTGGCCGTCCGCAGGATCATTGCCGCGAATGAAAGCCGACCAAAGGTGGAAAAAGCGGTGTTTGCCCCGATGATCGCAAAGCCTATCGTTCCCGTGGAGATCAAGATCGTGGGAATTCTGAACCGCATGGAGCGAAAGCCGGCCACCTCCATGAGTGAGCTTCTGTCGGATGCCACCTCTCTTCCCGATTTGATCGCCATCTTTCTGGGAATTCTGGAGCTGGTAAAGGTTCGCAAGATCCTGATCGAGGAAACCGACTATCTCGATGCCGTTCACGGCACCAACACCGTGTTCTCGGTGAACACCGAGGATCCCGAGGCCGAGCCCGCTGAAAAGAAGGTGGTTCGAGTCAAAGACAACGAGCCCATCCCCCTCTCCTCCAAGGCTGAAATGCACCGCGAGCAGAGAAGGATCATCCGCGAGCAAAAGCTGGCGGAAAAGAAGCGCCTTCGTGCCGAGGAGCGAGCAAGACGAGCCGAGGAGCGAAAGCGCCTCAAGGAGGTCGCTTTGCAGGAGGAGCTTCCCGCAGACGATAGCGATCTTGAGGAAGAGGCACGCGTGGCCGAGCTTCTGGAAAACAACCTCTCCGAGCAGGATGAGGATCTGCTGGATGACATCGGTCTGGACATGAACGAGATCATTTCTCACATGGCTCAAAGAGCAAAGGAATTCAAAAGCGACGTGTCCTCTGCCGACAATACCGAGGAAGGATGACCTATATAATATATGGAAGAGAAAAAACAACAGCAACAAAATCCGCTGACGCCTCCGCTGGAGAGTGCCCAAGAGATCCAGCAGGCGATCGAGGCGATCCTTTACGCTGCAGGCTACCCCGTTCGCTTCGATAAGCTTGCGGAGGTTTTGAGCCTTTCCGTGAAGGACGTGAAAACGATGGTGAAGGAGCTTTCCAAGCAATATAAGGAGGAGCACGTTCGCGGAATCCAACTGATGATCTACCCCACCACCTGCCAGCTCTGCACCAAGGAGCAATACGCCCCCTACATCCGCGAAGCACTCGGCATCCGAAGAGGAGGAAACCTTTCGGCATCCTCTATGGAGGTGCTTGCCGTGGTGGCCTACAATCAGCCCGTCACCCGCACGTTTGTGGACATGGTGAGAGGTGTGGATAGCTCCTATGCCGTGAATTCCCTGCTGGACAAGGGCCTGATCGAGGCCGCCGGCAGACTGGATGCCCCCGGACGTCCCATGCTCTACGTTACCACCGATAAGTTCCTGAGAGTGTTCGGCATCAACTCGCTGGACGAGCTTCCGGAAACCGAGGCACTCAGCATTGCGGCTCAGGCCGAGCAAATGAAGCTTGAGATCGATCTTCCCGCAGAGGAGGCCGACAAGGCACCTTCCGAGGGAAAAGAATACACAGAGCCGATCGACAGCGAGGAGATCGACGTCATCTTTGAAAACGGCGTTACTCCCGCAGGAGATCCCGACACCGTGACGCTCACCACGGCCGAGCCCATTGAAAAGGAGGCAGACTCATGAAAATTGAATGGATCATTTTAGGGATCCTGGTAGCCATCGTTGCGATTCTTTTGCCGATCCTTTTCCTCGCAAAGGCGAAGATCCGCATCACCGTGAATCAAGCGGTGAAGGTGACCTTCTCTGTTGGCGGGATTCGCTACTGGATCTATCCTCTTCGCGACGAAACGGCGGCAAGCGCATCTGAGGCGCGCTGGATCAAGCGAACCAGAGCGAAAAACCGCACCAAACGGCAGGAACGTCGGGCCAGGATCGAAGCCGGCCATCCCGTTCCCAGTCAATTGGACAATCTGCAAATGATGTTTTCCGTTCTGAAAAGAGCGCACGACCATCTGCACAGTAAGCTGCGGATCGACGTGAAGAAGTTCCACATTCAGGTTGCCGCAGGAGATGCCGCAAAAACCGCCGTGCTCTACGGTGCCGTGGTTGGTGTGGTTGCTTCCCTGCTCCAATGGATCGACACCAAGTTCGCCCCCATCTATCGCAAGGAGGGCACAATGACCGTCACCCCCGATTTCGTAACCTCCAAAAACGAGGCCGACATCGATTTGGTGATCCACACCACCCTCATTCACTCCATCGCGGTCATCTTCAAGATGTTCTCCATCTACCACGATGAGCAGGAAAAGGCAGTTCTCAAGGCCGCGCGCCGTATGGCTGCGAAAAAGGAACGCCAAAGACGCCGCGCCGAGGCAAAGGCCATGCGCGCCGCAGAGACTCTTTGAGAGTCCGAATCAATCAGGTATCAAATTTTTTCACATAAACGAAAGGATTGAACAACTATGGAAAACAAGAACTCCATCAAAGAAATGCTGGAAAAGGCGCTGCAGGATACGCGCGCATTCACCGATGCCAACACCACTCTGGGTGATCCCCTCTGCCTGGACAACGGCATCACCGTGATCCCCGTTTCCAAGATCTCCGTTGGCTTTGCTTCGGGCGGTCTGGATCTTCCCGCATCTGAATTCGACGGCAAGAAGAACTTTGGCGGCGGCGGCGGAACCGGCGTGTCCATCGCTCCCATCGGATTCCTCACCATCTATCCCGACGGCCGCGCAGAAATGATCCCCGTGATGCCCACCGAAATGGGCCCGCTGGATCAGATTGCCGACGTGATCAATCGCGCTCCCGAGATCATCGGACGCATCAGATCTGCGATCGCCGGTGACGACGATGCCGGCGATGAGGAGATCACCGAGCTGACCTTCGATGCAAACGGAGAGGCTAAAAAGTCCAAAAAGAAGAAGAGAGGCTGATCCTCTCCTCTTCTCCCTTCGATGACATAATCCAAGCTCCGGGAAAATATAGATGAATGAAAGTCTGTAATTTCCCGGAGGTTTTTTTCTATGTCTCGGTTCAGAAAGCTTTTTTGCATTTTGTGTGTGATCGCAATCCTTTTTTCCGCACGTCCGTCCATTTCTGCGGCGGAAATTGCTCCCTCGGTATCGGCGCATTCCGCGATCGTGATCGAGGCCGAGCATGGAACGGTTCTTTGGGAAAAGAATGCAGACCTTCCCCTGCCCATTGCAAGCACCACCAAAATCATGACCGCCTTAGTGGTTTCGGAAAAGCTCTCTCCCGACGTGGCCGTGAAAATTCCGCCGGAGGCCGTGGGAGTGGAGGGCTCCTCCGTTTATCTTGTGGAGGGCGAGCGTCTAACCGTGAAGGAGCTTCTTTATGCGCTTCTTTTGGAGTCGGCTAATGATGCCGCCGTGGCGCTGGCGATCGCCGCCTGCGGCAGTGTTCCCTCCTTTGCCGAGGAAATGAACCACAAGGCAGAAGAGCTGCGGTTGGAAAAAACTCACTTTCAAAATCCCCACGGTCTCCCCTCCGAGGATCATTACGCCACCGCCCACGATCTGGCCGTGATCACGCAGGCCGCTCTGAAAAACAAGCTGCTTGCCGAAATCGTTGCCACCGAAAAAGCCACCATTCCCCATGGCGGAAAGGAGGGCGTTCGACTTCTGATCAATCATAATAAGCTCCTGCAGCTTTATGAAGGCGCCGTAGGGGTGAAAACGGGATTCACCAAAAAGAGCGGCAGATGTTTGGTATCGGCCGCAGAGCGGGGCGGCGTGAAGCTGATCGCCGTTACGCTCAATGCCCCCGACGATTGGAAAGATCACGCCGCCATGCTCGACTACGGCTTTTCTCAGATCATTTCCACCGTTCTTTGCCGAGGCCATGAGGGGCTGATGCTGATCCCCGTGGTGAACGCCACGGCAAGTCACGTTGCCGTGAGCAATGCGGAGTCGCTCTCCGCATCGCTCCCCAAGGGGCATCCTCCTGTGAAGCAAATCGTGGAAGCGCCGCGGTTTCTTTATGCTCCCGTAAAGGCGGGAGACGAGGTTGGGCGCTTGGTGTTTCAATGCGATCTGAACGGCGACGGACGCGCCGAAACCATCGGAGCGGTGCCGCTGACGGTGCAATCCGACGTGGCGCAAAAACAAAAAATCAGCCTATGGAGGCGCATTCTCTCCCTCCTTGGGCTTCTTAGAAGTTGAAATGAAAGGAGATTCTCCATGGCAGAGCCGATCCGCATCCAGAAGCTGTTCTCCGACAGCGGAATTCTTTCCCGTCGCGCTGCAGAATCGGAGATCCTGAAGGGCAACGTAACGGTGAACGGCCGCGTGGCCCAATTGGGAGATAAGGTTGATCCCGAGCAGGATGAGATCCTGTTTTGCGGCAAGCCGATCCGTTCCCGAGGCGAAAAGCCCCATCGCTACGTGCTTATCAACAAGCCGCGCGGGATCGTTTGCACCGCCAAGGATGAAAAGGGGCGCCCCCCCGTTACCTCTCTTGTGCGGATTCCCGACACTCGTCTCTACCCCGTTGGTCGTCTTGACATGGATTCCGACGGTCTGCTGCTGCTCACGGATGATGGCGAGCTAACCAATCGTCTCACCCATCCGCGCCATGAGATCCCGAAGCTCTACCGCGTGACGGTGGCACCTGCTCCAACCAAGGAGCAGCTGGCCGTGCTTCGCTCCCCCATGACGATAGAGGGCTATCGATTGTTGCCCGTGAAGGTGCGCGTTGTGGAGGAAACGGTGCTGGAAATGCAGCTTTATGAAGGAAGAAACCGCCAGATCCGAAAAATGTGCGATGCCGTGGGGCTGAAGGTCAGGCAGCTCACCCGCATTGCCATGGGAACCCTCACGCTCGGAGATCTTGCTCCGGGACAATGGCGGGAGCTGACACCGCAGGAAATCAAATATCTCAAGGGAAAATCCCCCTCGGAAAGGAATTGAATATGTTAGAAGTAATGCCCATTCAAGATAAAAAGGATCAGGAGACGCTTTGCGAGCTTTGCAGGATCCCCTTTCGCCACAATAGCCTTGCCTATCGCGCCATGGTGGACGGCGTGACCTACGGCATTTGTCAATTCACCATGGATGGCGCAGGAGGTCGAATCCTCGATTTCGCTCACGTTCCCGATCGCTATGAATTTGAGCCAATGTTTGTCATGGGACGAGCCGCTTTGAACTTTATCGACCTTTGCGGCGTTCACAAGGCCTTTTTCGATGCCGACTATTCAAACGAAAATATGATCAAATCCATCGGTTTCTCCAAAAATTCGGAGGGAAGATGGGAAATGGATCTGACAGATTTCTTCAAGCATCCCTGCCAGCACTCTCATAATTGACATTTTTTCCCATAACTGTAAAATTTTACCAGTTATCGACAGGATATTTTGTCAACTTTATGGATTGCAAAAACTGGTAAAATATGGTAAAATATTCCATGGAAACTCAATCTAAACGTGTTTGGAGGAAATAGAAATGGAATATCATACCAAAATTCTGATCGTGGACGAAAGTCCTGCCAGCCGCGCTCAGCTTCGCGACGGTCTGATACGCGCAGGATATCGAAATCTGGAGGAGGCCGTGAACGGCGAGGAAGCTCTTTTGAAGATCTCCGCCTATCATCCCGACGTGGTGCTGATCGACGTTTGGCTATCGAAGCTGGATGGGATCGGCGTGCTGAGAAGCTGCAAGTCTATAGAGCGTAGCGGCGAGAAGATCCCCGTTTTTATCGTGATCTCCTCGGTGTCCAGCCAGAACACCTTCATTCAGGCCACGGAGGCCGGTGCTTCCCTTTGCCTTCTGAAGCCGGTAAACGTGCCCAGCCTTTGCGAGCATATCCGAAGCCTGCTCGCTGCGAGAGGCGGAGCCTCGGTTGCCGCGGCTGCGATCCTGCCCACCGCCGAAACGATCCCCGATATTGAGTCTCAGGTGACGCAGATCATTCATCAGATCGGCGTTCCTGCTCACATCAAGGGATATCAGTATCTCCGCACCGCCATTCTGCTCACCGTGAACGATTCGGATATCATCAACTCGGTGACCAAGGTGCTTTACCCTTCCGTCGCCAAGAAATACCAAACCACCACAAGCCGTGTGGAGCGTGCCATCCGCCACGCGATTGAAGTGGCGTGGGACAGAGGCGACGTGGATACCCTCAACTCCTATTTCGGATACACCATCCAAAATAATAGAGGTAAACCCACGAACTCTGAATTTATTGCGATGATTGCGGATAATCTCCGACTTAAGTATAAGCTATACTAAAAAAGCCTCCCCTGTGTAAGGGGAGGTGGCCGCCGAAGGCTGACGGAGGGGTTGTATAAGCAAAATTTAACCTCAAAACAATCCCTCAGTCGCTCTGCGACAGCTCCCTTTACACAAGGGAGCCTATAGCAAAAAGCCCACCAATTCGGAGTTTATCGCGATGATAGCGGATAATTTGAGATTGAAGTATAAATTGTATTGATAATGAAAACATCACCAAGGACAATATATTTCCGCAAATTCGTAATTGCTCGCAATCATCCCCGATAATCCTCGGACTCCTTCTTGAAGTCATGATATCACAACGAAAGCGGATGCTTTACACCGAAGGGTGTTCTGCATCCGCTTTTTCTTTATTTTGCAAGCAACCACGCGAGGTCAAATTCCAGCATGGAGATTCCCTGCTCATAGGGATTGGTGTCGGCGCCCTTTTCGTAAAGCAGATAGAAACGCTTGTTAACAGGCGAATAGGCCAGCGAGGAATACGCGCACTTCCCTTCCCACAAAAGCTTTTCGGTTGCCCAAGTGGCTCCGCTATCAAAGCTGATGCAAGCGGTCAATCGCTCGCGGGTTGTGGACCGAGGATTCACAAACACGGTAACCGAATCCGCTCCCTCCAAAAGAAGCGCGGCATCGCTTCCCAGATCCTCTCGCTCCACGCGAAGAAAGGAGGCGTTGCAGCCCATTCTTTCCTCCTCCCGAAGGAAGGAATCCGTTTGGAATTCGCCATAGGTGGCGCCACCGTCACGGCTAACTGCCAAATAGCGCTTTCCGTCGCCAAAATAGGCGCGGGAATTATACAGAATGCTTCCGTCGCCGCGCTCGATCAGCGTTCCCTCGCCGGTTCCAACCTGAACAGGAGCCGTAGTAGCCCAGGTTTTTCCATGGTCATCGCTGTAAACCGCGTTGTTAAAGCCGCAGGTTTGAAGTGCCTTCATAGTTTGATACCGCCGCGTGGTAAAACGGGAGGGACAAAGAAGCCTGCCCTGATGCTCTCCGTGGCGCAGGCGAATTCCGTGCGCTCCACCGTGGCAATTGGGCAAAACGATCACCTCCTGCCCCTCTTCATTTGGGTGGCGGCTCTCCTTGGTGATCATTGGCTCCTCCTGCCAGCTCTCTCCATCGTCTTCACTGCAAAGCAAAAACTTTCCCGACGGAAGCCCTGCCATGCGAGCCATTCCTGCGGCGGATCTTTTCAGCGCCTCCAGCTCCTCCTCCGTGTAGTTCCCGAATTCATGGAGTGTGATGGGGGAGCGGTTGAAAAAACAGATGGCACGGTCGGCAACGTCGTCATAAACGGCGCTTCCGATGGTGAAATTCCATCCATCACGAGCCAAAAGCACCTGCGGCTTCGACCACTCTTCTCCCGCCCTTTTCCTTGCAAGCATCAAGGCAACCTCATCTGCATTGTCGGAAACAGTATCTCTTCTGTCATTACAAAAGGCCAAAACAGTTCCTTTGTTTGTGGTGATCACCGAGGGGATCCGAAAGTGCGATCTGCCCTCCGTTTGAAAAATCAGCGTTTCCTTGGAGTACATAGAAATCTCCTTTTCCGTTTTTTCCCCTCGCAGTCTTTCTATTCCTGCATCGATCGGGGGTTCCATGCTTTTATCTTACCGCGAACGAGGCAATTTGTCAAGTCTTTTTTTGAATTTTCAGCTTATAACCTTCGTTTCGATGATCTTAAACGAAAATACAGAACAAAAAAATAGCGCGCAAAGCCCCCCTGACATGCTTCAGGAGCCCTCCACCACCTCCGGACGATCAGGCACACCTCCATTGATCAGCGTTTCAAAGCAAGGGCCGTCGTCCACCTCGAAGCGCACACCTCGGATCTGCAGAAAACGAGCCTCTGAAAACCGATAGGAGGAAAGCGGACGATCCAGCGCATCATTGGAATGAGCGCAAACGTAGATCTCCCCCTCCTCCACCCGACTCACGATCACCGTGTGGTACCAATCTCCCTGCTGATCGGCATACTGAATGACATCCCCCGGAAGGATCTCCTCCTCGATAACCTGCACCGCATAGGGGCCGATACCACCGTTTCTGGAAATAAAGGCCGGTGCCTCGGTCATAAAGTCGAAAAAAAATTCCACGCCCGTCCAAGCCGGCGCACGATCCTCCTCCGATGAAAAATACCATCCGAAGTCCGGCGTTGGATTCATCACGCAGCTTCCTGCCAGCACACATTGGGAAACAAAATTGGTGCAATCTCCTCCCCGTCCCGTGAAATCGGCAAACAAGGGATTTCTGGAAAGCGCCCACGCTCTTGCATATTCCACGGCGCGCTCTCTTTGATAAGGCTTTTCAACAAGCATCCTGCTCCCTCCTCTCTCCCTTTCAGTTTATGCCTTTGCTCCGAGCGTGTGAAAAAACCGACCTTGCAAAGGCTGGTTCTCATAAGGAAGTTTGATTTCTCCTTGTAGGGACCGGCGTCCTCGACGGTCCGAGACATATTTTGCTATGCAAGAAACAAATAATTAACCCCAACAGATTTTACAAATCTGTTGGGGTTTTATCATATTCCGTAACGTATTGCCTTCCATTCGTTCCAAAAGGCAATATAACCGTTTCGATCAAATTCATCTTCGGGTAATTTTTTATCTGCAGCGGCATTATAAAATGCTTCTACTTGGTCTGCAAATGCAAAGACGGTTATTTTATATTCATCAAATAATATTTCCGTTCTTTCTCCTGCTTCTGTAACTAAAACAACATTGCCGTTTTCGTGCAAAACCGACCAATCAACTCCGTTAGGGCAACCGCAAATATCAACTTTTGAAAGTTCTTCATTTGCTATCATAAAAAAGCCACAGCAAGGAAGCATTTGATTACTCTCATATATTTTATGATC
Organism: Eubacteriales bacterium; assembly: GCA_045659845.1. Classification (GTDB taxonomy): domain Bacteria; phylum Bacillota; class Clostridia; order Oscillospirales; family CAG-272; genus UMGS1865. The sequence continues at coordinate 19,158 of JAZRCQ010000276.1, read as the reverse complement.
TTCCTTCAAGGATTTCAGCAAATACAATGCGGTAGAACTGACTGTTGCGTCATCATATTCCAAAACTTCATGTCCTATGATCGCTTTTGCATTTCCGTGAAGACACAGATCCTCGATGGAATCTATCCCTTCCATCCAATGAAGATTGGATACACTGATAGAAAACATATGTAACCTCCGTTATCGCCGGTTTCGCCTTTGTAATACAATGACTCAGGGCAAAGCCCATACCCCCTAATGTCGCGCGTGTCCTAAGGCTCCCTCCGGGTGGGCGCGACGCGTTAAGAAAATATGCCGGTGGCATATTTTTAGCCAAAGCGGGAAGCAAGCTGTGCTTGCGACCAGGGCCGAAGGCTGTCACCGAAGGTGACTGAGGGAGAGCGCGTAACAATAAAGTTAGCACAAACCAAAAGTCACGCAGGCTCCTTCCACCGCTAACGCGGTCCCCCGTCTCGCTTCGGCTCGGTCACGCTCGGGCTCTGACACCACACCGTGGTGTCATTCACTACCCTCGCGCCGCTTCGCTACCTCTCGGAGGGAGGCATTTCGTTAGCCACATTATACCACAAATCGGCAGAGAAAACAAGAGTGATATTCCGACTTCGTCGGAGTGATATTATTGCTATCGCAATAGTGATATCGAAGCCTTACGGCTTCAGTGATATTTTATTCGCCATAAAACTCGCGTAGCGAATACCACTCGGCGAAAGCCGAATATCACTGCGAAGCAATATCACTCGCCAAAGGCGAATAAAACTGAGCAACTTCCTTATGGAAAGTTGCTCAAGCAAGGTCGGTTTTGTTTACAGATCAATTTCAATTCCCACGGGGCAATGGTCGCTTCCCATGATCTCATTGCAGATCACGCTCTCCCGCAAGGAGTCGCGCAGGCGGTTGGAGATCACGAAATAATCAATGCGCCAGCCCGCATTGTTGGCTCTGGCATTTCGCATATAGCTCCACCAGGAATATTTCACGGTGTCGGGATAGAGATAGCGGAAGGAATCGGTGAAGCCGCTTGCGAGCAGGGCGGTGAATTTGCCGCGCTCCTCGTCGGAAAAGCCGGCATTCATACGATTGCTTTTGGGATTTTTCAGATCGATCTCTTGATGCGCCACGTTCAGATCTCCACAATAGATCACCGGCTTTTTTTGATCCAGATCGCAAAGATAGGCGCGGAGCGCATCCTCCCATGCCATGCGATAAGGCAACCTTGCCAAACCGTTTTGCGCGTTGGGCGTGTAAACGTTCACAAGATAAAAGCTTTCATATTCCAGCGTGATGACTCTTCCCTCGGTGTCATGCTCGGGGATCCCGAGACCGTAGGCCACCGAAAGCGGACGATGACGGGTGAAAATCGCCGTTCCGGAATAGCCCTTTTTCTCGGCGCTGTTCCAGTATTGCAGATAGCCCTCCGGAGAAAAGGAGGCTTGTCCCTCCTGCATTTTCGTTTCCTGCAGGCAAAAGAAATCCGCGTTCAGGCCTTCAAAAACCTCCGCAAAGCCCTTTCCGAGCACAGAGCGAAAGCCATTGACGTTCCATGAGATCAGCTTCATTGCAAGAGCTCCTTTCTGAAATCAAATTGTGTCGGCAAACGGCGTTGGCTCTATGATTCGACCAGCTCACGAAACGGGCGTATCAATTCGGCATTATAATAGCTATACTCTATCTTGCCATGCGTTCCGACCTTGAGCCATCGGGCTTCTCCGAGAACCGAAGCATAAAGCCACTTGAAAAAATGATACTGATCCGTTTGACGTGCTTTTTCGGCTTGCTCCTCTGTGAAGCAAACGATAAAATAGATATAATCGCTATCCGGCTCCTCCGATAGACTCGCCTTCACGTAACAAAGCGAATCGCTTTCTTCCGCATTCTGATGCGCTCCGTGGGTTACAACGTAGCCTGCATCCTCATATGCCCCGATGATATCCTCGCAGGACACTTCCCTCACATCCTCCTTGCCGCAGGCTGCCGCGGAAAGGAGCGCTGCAAGGATCAGCAGGATCAAAATTCCTCTTTTCACGGTCATCTCCCCCAACCAAGCTCTGTTGCCGTTTCGCTGGCAAGGCCGCGGCGAGACAGAGTTCTCTCTCATTTTAAGCAATTATCGTAGAGCTCCTTGGCATCCTTCATCACCGCGTGCCCCTCCTGCACGTTGGAGGTGACGGCAACGTAGATCCGTCCGCTCGCGTCGGAGGCGAAGCTCACCAAGGAATAGTTCCAGCCGCCGGAATCCTTCAAGGAACCGGTTTTTCCGCCCTTGAAGGTGAGCGAATTCAGCTGAAACTCAGTTCCATACTTCTCACTATAGGCCTTGAAGCGGCTGGAGCGATCCTTGTTTGCATTGAAAAGTGTGCTGTAAAAGGTGCTGCCATAGCGAACGAGCGAATGATCCTTGTTGTAGCCAAAGGCATTGGTAGCCCGATACGAGGGCGTGGAAAGCAGCTCTGCGATCAGCGGACATTCCAGCGCACGGATCATGATCGCGGCCATATCCGATGCCGTTGTGTAATTATTTTCACTTTCGTGGCCTACAATATTATCAAAACGGGTGTTTTTCAGTCCCATCTGCGACACTTTTTCATTCATCCATGCCACCATCTGTGCCTCGCTCTCGGCCGGCGACTTGCCAACCAGATAGCAGGCCACCATCACGGTGCAATCCGCCGCCGATTCAACGGCGATGCCGTAGAGCTGGTCGCGCAGAGTGGCACCGTCGCCAACGTCGGCCCAATGGCTGCTGGTGCCCGCATAGGGGCCGGATTGCGGACGAACGTAGTTGCTGATCGCCTCGGTGAAGGTCAGCTCCCTCTCCAGCTCCCCGGTGGTCAACCGCTCACAAGCCACAAGAAGCGTCATCACCTTCGTCATGGATGCGGGATTGAAACGCTCCTCCGCATTTTTAGCGGCGAGGATCTTGCCGTCGGCAGCATCCACCAACACGGCGTAGCCCGATTCCACGTTGGCAGGCTTCGTGCTTTCGGTTGCCGTTGGAAGGATCACGGATTGCGAGGGAGTGAATAGCGGCGTGGAGTCGACCATCGGCGCGGACGTGACCAAGGAATCCGCCGAGCTGCTGCTTTCCGCATTCGGCAGGGTTGGCCAATCCACCGTCAGAGAAGCCACCAGAATGCAGGAAAAAACGGCAACAAGGATAACGGCAACGGAAAAAAGGGCCACCAACGCGCCCGATGCTTCTTCGGAATATGCCGTTCTTTTTTCGTCTCTCCTCATATTGCGCCTCCGGAATGATCATTCTATTTAAGATTTTACCCGAAAAAGCCTCTTCTGTCAATAGAAACACATGATTATTTACAATTTTTTTCCCTTTTCCCATGAAAAAAACGAAAAAATTTTTAAAAATATTATTGACATATGTCGATAATTATGATATAATAACACCAAGAGAAAAGGAGGAGCATTATGGCAAGAACGAAGAAAACACGAACCATCTGTGCTTTGCCCCGATTCCGCCGCTTTTCTCCCGTTGACTCCACGGCTACCGCGCGTGTTCGGCTTACATTCGACGAATATGAAGTCCTGCGGCTCCATGATCTGGAGCATTTCACGCAGGAGGAAACGGCGATCCAGATGCAGATCTCTCGCCCAACCGTCACGGAAATGCTGAATTCCGCGCACCAAAAGGTGGCTGATGCTTTAACAAACGGCAAAACCATCATTTTCGAGCCCGGCAAATGTGAGGTTTGCCCCATCGGAGCGGCGTGTGCCCTGAAAAACGGCGGCTGCCCCAAGTTACACCGCTGCGGAGCGAGTTGTCGCTGCGCGCAACAAGAACCTTCAAATTAAATTTCAAACAAAAAAGGAGAACACTATCATGAAAAAATGGAGATGCACCATCTGCGGAGAAATCGTTGAGTCCGACGTAAGACCCGATCAATGCCCCCTTTGCAAGGCTTCCGGCGAGAAGTTTGAGGAGGTTGTGGAAACCGGCATGAGCTGGGCCACCGAGCACGTTGTTGGCATTGCCAAGGACGCTCCCGATGAGATCATTGAGGGCCTGCGCGCAAACTTCCAGGGCGAATGCACCGAGGTTGGTATGTATCTGGCGATGTCCCGCGTGGCTGCAAGAGAGGGCTACCCCGAAATCGCGCTCTATTGGAAGGAGGCCGCTCTTGAGGAAGCTGAGCATGCCGCTAAATTTGCAGAGCTTCTGGGCGAGTGCGTTTGCGACTCCACCAAGAAGAACCTTGAAGTCCGCGTAGCTGCAGAAAACGGCGCAACCGCCGGCAAATTCGAGCTGGCTAAGATGGCTAAGCATTACAATCTCGATGCAATTCACGACACCGTTCACGAAATGGCCAAGGACGAGGCTCGCCACGGCAGAGCATTCCAGGGACTCTTGGAGAGATATTTCGGCAAATAATTTTAAAAATATGGTTTCAAGGGGGCAAGCCGAGGCTTGCTCCCTTTTTGAGCATCATAAATTGCTCAAATAATCGTTTAGCAACAAAAATCAGTTGACAATCCCTTGCATCATGTTGTATAATTAAGGAGAAGAACAACGAAAGGGGACCGACACCATGAAACGAATCTCATGCTTGATTTTCAGTTTTTTGATGCTAATCTCTTTGATGGCCTGCAGCAATGGAGATATTGAAAAGCCGATCGCCACAGCTGCTCCCGCCACAGAACCGACACAGAAACAAACAACCGCGCAGGAACAAGAGCCTCCCCACCCTGTGGCAGAGATCACAGACGACGTTTTCTATATGTTTGAGGGCGAAATGCGGATGCTCAATTTCACCGTTCGCTATCCTCTGAACTCCGAGGGGTCTGTGGAATGGAGCTCCACGGGCGATTGCGTCATTGTTGAAAACGGCGTAGTTTACGCCCAGAAAGAGGGCTACTCCATCGTGTCGGGAGGCGGCAAGCACTCATGCGTGGTTCGCGTCCTGCCCAAGAATCTTCCCGTTCTGAATCTGAACGTTGGCGGAGCCACAATCGACTCCAAGGAGACCTACGTGGACTGTCTCGTTTCGCTTAGCACCTCCAACGAGGAATACTGCTTCGATAACGCGTCGGCGGGGATCCGCCTGCGGGGCAATTCCACCATGTCCAAGCCCAAAAGGCCCTACCGCATCAAGTTTGATTCCAAGCGCAATCTGCTCGGCATGAACGAGGGCGCGAAGTGCAAGAGCTGGGTGCTTCTGGCCGAATGGTACGATGCATCCATGCTTCACAACTCCACCTCCCTGAGTCTGGCATCGGTGATCCTCAATGAATACACCTCTGATTGGAGATACGTGAACGTATATTTGGACGGCGCTTATCAAGGCGTCTATCTGCTGGCCGAGCAGAGCCAGATCAATGAGCATCGCATTAACATTGAGGAGGCAGGAGCCGACACCGAGGAGATCCGCTCGGGATATCTCTTTGAGCAGGAAAACAGCTCCAAGGAACCCTTTCTGACAATCGACGTTCAAGCCTACAAATATAAAAACTTTTTGGGAGAGGAGTTCGTGCCGCACGTTCAATACTTCCATTACGAGCTGAAGAACGATGACACCTCGCAGGCGCAGGAGGCCTTCGCAAAGAAATATTTCCAAAATATTTTTAAAGCCATCCATATGGCCACCTATGAGGGACGCTATATGGCTATCAATGAAAACGGAGATCTCGTTCCTTCCGATGCCAAAAACGCCGAGGAAGCGATCTGCGCTTTGATCGACGTGGATTCCTTGGCTCGCAAATACATCCACAGTGAGCTGACCTGCAACTGGGACGATCGACAAAAGAGCTACTACACACACGTCGATTTCTCCGAGGGAGGAACAGGACTTTTCACCTTCTCCTGCCCCTGGGACTTCGACCACGCCTTCTACCGTTGGAAATACTACACCTATGCTGATACCAACGAGTATTTTGCCGTCCGCCGCAACGTGTGGTACGTGATGCTTCTCAATCACGATTTTATCCGCGAACGGATCGCAGAGGTTTGGAAGGAGGTCTACAACGGAACAGAGGGCTTCGATGCCATGCTCGATATGATGCTTCAGATCACGCGAAACTATGAAAGCGATCTTCGCGCCGATGCCGAAATGTGGAATCGCGGCATTGATCTCCCCGAGGAGGTTTCAGACCGCATTACCGAGGCTGCAAAATGCTACCAATGGCTGATCGAGCGCATCACCTGGCTCAACGAGCAATTCACCGATCCCGATTTCGCAAAATAAGCAAGCGCTGCCTCCAACAAAAAGAGATAGCCGGCTCTTCCCTTCCGATTTTATTTCAATTTTTATTTTGAGGTTTTATCCATGAAAAGATTGATCTGCTATACCATGGCTCTTATTTTGTTGGCATGCGGCATGATGAATTTATTTTCCTGCACAGAAGCGCAGCAGGAGGCCGCTTCGGAATCGGACTCTGCCTCTCATGAGGCACCCGATGCGCCGTTTGAGAAAACGGATGCCGCAACAGACACTCCCACCCTCTCCACCACTTCCCCCACAGAGCCGTTGCCCCCTCCTGCAGAGCCAAGCAGTCTCACGCTGATGGAAAACGGCACTCCCCTCTATTCCATCGTTTATCCGCAAACCACCTCCACCACCGTGCAAAACGCCGTGTTTGCGCTTTGGAACGCGCTCTACACTGCAACGGGCGTGTATTTCCCCATGCTCTCCGATGCTGAGGCCGCGTCGAGGAATGGTCGCTTCCTGCTCATCGGCAACACCGCGCTTCCCGAATCGGCAGAGGTGAAAAAAACGTTGAGCGACGCCGTTCCCTATGCGATTACCTCTGTCGGCTCGCAGATGGTGATCGTTGGTGCCACCGACGAAGCTCTCCGCCTCGCCGTTAACCATTATGCAAGCCGTTTGTCCAGAGACTATGATGCATCCTCTGAAACGCTGGTGTTTGAAGGACTGGAGGACGACGCCTCCACTCCCGTTGGCTTCTCTCTGGCCGAGCTATCTCGCTATTCCATCGTTTATGCAGCCGCGCCAAACGGTCTTTTGGATTCTGCCAAGCTTCTGCAGGCCGAGATCCTGAAAAAGCATGGCGTGAAGCTTCCGATCTACGCCGACTCCAATAAGATCGCCGAATCCTGCGAGATCCTCATCGGGCAAACCAACCGTTCTCTTTCCCAAAGCATTTACGCCGATGCTTCCTACTTGATGCGCTACGAGGCGATCGTTGGCGGTGCTTCGCTTCAGCTGGCATGCGGCGGCCCCTTTTCGGCCAGAAAATGCGTGGAACGGCTGAGCGAGGCATTCCTCAGCAACAAGACAGCGATTCTCGGAGAAGGCGTCTACTCCCACTGCACTGCCGATCTTTCCACCACAGGCTATCCCATTTCCGAGGGCGCGACCGCACGGATCATGACGCTGAATATGATGACCGAGGCACTTGGGATTGAAAAGTATCCAAACGTTTTGCCCGCCACCGAGCGAGTCGAGATCCTTGCAGGAATGCTGATTCGCTACACGCCGGACGTGATCGGTCTTCAGGAATTTTGCAGCGTTCTCGAAGCACAAACGCCTTATTATCTCGATCTTTTAAAAACTCGCTACGGTCTTTCCTACGAGTTCACTCTTGCCACGCACAATGGTCTTCCCAATCAATGCCCCGTCCTCTACCGCCCCGATCGGTACACCCTTGATTTTGCGCGCTACGATTCCTATTCTTATGCAGATGAAACCGCTTTGAAAAACGGCTTCTATCTGCGCGGTGCCTCTCAGGTGAAGCTGACAAGCAAGGAAAACGGCTCCACCTTTATCCTGCTCAACAGTCATTGGGATCACGGCAGCGGCACCTCCACCAATCCCACAAAGCCGGAGCGCACGCAATATTGCGCCGATGCGGAAGCGGCTCTCGTGGAGCAGTATCGCGCACTCTATCCCGACGTTCGCATCTTCCTCACGGGAGATTTCAACAATCACCGTCCTCACATTGCAATCATCTTCAGGGAATTTCTTGCGGAGTTGGGCGGGATCGCCGCCGACGAGCTGGCAAGAAAATCGGGCACGCTTCTCGTTTCGGGAGGCTATCAGTGCAGCGACAATTTCCGAATGAGCGATGACGTGCCCCGTCAGGAGATCTCCACGCATCCAAACGACTTCATCGACCACGTGATCGGCATCAACGGCGGCTTCCGCGTTTTGCATCACAACACCATCCTCACAAACTACTGCCACGTGATGACCGACCATCTTCCCGTTTATGCCGACATTCAATTCACATAAGATTTGAAACATTTTTTAAAAACGGTTGACTTTTTCAAAAAAATATGATAAAATAAACTTGGAAATCTATACATATACGGAGGCTATCATGGCATTTTGGAATCGCAATAAGAAAACACAGGTGGAACCTGAAAAGAAGGCTGCAGAAGCAACCCCCGAAGCAAAGGAGAAGGCTCCCGTCACGAAGGTGGCTCCCGCTAAGCCTGCGGCAACAAGTGCCAAAACCGCTCAGGAGCCTGCAGCTCCCAAGTCCACCACCAAGGTGGCTCCCGCAAAGGCTCCCGCCGGCGTGAAGCCCGCCGCACCTGCCGCAAAGCCTGCCGCAACGAAGGCTTCTGCTCCCAAGGCGCCTGCCGCAACAAAATCCGCACCTGCCGCAAAGGCCAATGCAGGACGTCCCTTCTTCGTAACCACCGAGGATGATCTTCGTCTTGCCTTCGATGCCGCTATCGCCGATGCAGATGCGCAGATCGAAAAGAACGGTGCTAAAGCCATCGGTAAATATGAGTTTGCTCTGGAGGTGGATGGCTACCATTTCTGCCTCATTGCCAACAACGGCCAGGTTCTCTTCGATAGCCCCAGCTTCACCACGCTTCTGGGCGCGCTCAATGGCATCAAGACCTTCCAGAAAACGGTGGAATCCACCGAGTTCGACGTGAAGGTTGATAAGTACGGTCGCTATCGCTTCATCCTCGCCAACAAGTACTACGGCGAGAACTACACCTCCAAGGATCAGTGCCAGAAGGCTGCCGATTCCGTGAGAAAGTTTGCAAGCAATTCCCGCATCATTCGCTTTAAGCCCGACAAGGAGGCTCTCGCGGCTTATGAGACCGCCAAGATCTCCAAGAAGAGCGCCGACGACGTGGATTGGAACGCCATCGCACGCTTGGAGGCCGCTGCCACCAAGAAGGGCAAGTTTGAGATCTACCGCGAAAAGAACAATGAATATTGCTTCTATCTCCTGGCAAGCAACGGTCAGATCCTCTACGCCTCCCGCTTCTATGCAAACGAAGCCGCTTGCCGCAAGGGCGTGGAATCCTTCAAGCGCGCCGCCTACGTTGGCAACTTCTTCGTGGATCGCGATAAGTTCGGCAACTATCGCTACGTTCTCAAGAACATCGGCTCTGCCCCCAGCTTCATCGGCGAATCCTACGACAATAAGTCGCAGTGCGAAAAGATCATTGAATCCGTGAAGAACTTCATCGTCACCGCCTCCATTGAGTTGGCCGACGAGGAAGCCTGATTCCAATAAAGAACCCGCCTGCAGAATTTTCTGCAGGGCGGTTCTTTGAAAGTGTGTAAAAAAATCCGTCGGATCATTCCGACGGATTTTTTCGACTCACGCAAGAGTAGCGGAAACCAGAATCACCAGAGCCAGAACCATCACCACGAAAACGATGGTGGAGATCAGAGTCAGGCGAGAAAGGAAACGATCGCGAGTCATGGTCTTGGACTTGCCAAAGAAGCTATCCGTGTTTCCGCCGCCAATGGTGCCGGAAAGGCCTTCCTCATTGGTGTTCTGCTTTGCAACCAGAACAGAAATCAAGCCTGCCATCAAAGCAACGGCAATGCCAAGGATCCAGATGAAAACGGTAGCGGGTTTTGCAGCGAGTGCGGTAAGCAAATAGTTCATACTAACCTCCGATTGATTCATGCCTCGCCGTTTTTTTCGGGAGGCCATATTCATACCAATATATTTTATCATATATTCCCGAAAAAAGCAAGAGCTTTTTTGATTTTTTTCAAATTTTTCCGTTATTTTTTTTGATTTCCTCTACGGTTAGCAAAAAAGCCTCCCGAAAGCAGGATCGGAACAGCTCCCGCGGCGAGAAAGCATCCTGCATAGGCTACCACCGAAGGCAACCATCCCAACCGCTCGCGGATCGAACCGAACACGGGAAGCCCCTCTCCGGCATGAGGATTGAGATAGCAGAGATCGACCTGTCCCTCCCTTCCCAACCATCCGTTGAGCAACGCTGAAACGATCAGCGCGGAAAACAGAAGGGCGGCAACGCCGCCAAGCTCCTCGCGCGGTCGCTTCCCCACCTCCCCGCGGATCACCAGCAGGATGCCCAGCACCACCATCAAACTGTGCCAGAGAACCGTGTGTGCGGAAAGATTGAGCTGAGGAGACAGCGTTGGATACACCGTCACGGGGATCCCGCCCACAAGGCAGGTGACGGCAAGGAACGCCACGGCAGACCTTTTGACTCGTCCGTCCTTGAAATACGGAGCCATCAGACAAGCGTAGAGCGGCAGCGAGCAAAGCTGCAGGGGCAAAAGCGCAAGGTCATAGGCTCCGTTTCCCAGCACCCAAAAGCAGAGGCTCTGCTTATACGTCTCCATTCCCAGCAGCACCGCTCCAAAGCGCAACAGCAGGCGATCCGACGGCTCGATGCGCCGACAATAGAGCGTTTTCCTTTCCTTGCCCAAAGTCCATCCCAAAAGCAGACCAACCGCAACGAAGAAACAATGAAAGCCTCCGAAGGGACTCGGAGGCTCTGCCGCATTGAGCCTTGTCCATTGCAAAAAACAAAGCAGACTCGGCCCGGCTATTTTTAAAACAGAAGAAACGAGGACGATGAGAATACACCAATATGCCGACCGCTTTTTCAGCGCTCTCCTGATCTGCTCCCGCAATCCTCGTTCCTCCTTCGTTATTTCAGCTCCACAACGGTGACACCGCCGTCTCCCTCGCCATACTGTCCGATGCGGAAGGAGGCCACACGACGATCCTTTTTCAGCCGTTGCCAAAGCGCGTTCTTCAAGGCACCCGTTTCCTTCCCGTGGATCAGGCGAACCTTTCCAAAGCCCGCCACCAGAGCCTCGTCCAGATATTTATCCACTGCCTGCCAGCCCTCGTCGCCCATCATGCCGCGAAGGTCGATCTCGTCGCGAAAATCGCGGTTGACCTGCACGCGGAAGCCGGATGCCGGCGCGGAGCTGCCGCCGCTGATGATCTTAGGCTCGTCCTCCAGAAGCTGGAGATTTTCTTGCTTGGTTCGGGTTTTCAGAATTCCCGCCTGCACAAGCACCGAGCCGCTCTTATCGGGCAGATCCAGCACCACGCCCTCCTTATCGATGTTCACGATATAAACGCGATCGCCCTTCCGAAGTGCACGAGGAAGAACGTATTTCACGTTCTTGCGCTCCTCCACGGGGTTGATCTCATCGTCGTTTCTGCGAAGCTCTGCGCGAACGGCTCTTCTGGCCCCCTCCAGCTCGGTGGAAAGACGGTGCGCCTCCTCGGCTTTCTTTGCCTTTTCCAGCTGGGCAAAGATAAACTCGCTGGAGGCTCTTGCGCTATCCAGCATCTGCTGCGCCTTTTTGCGGTTTTGCTCGATCTCATGGGCCGCATCCTTCTTCATACGCTTGATCTCGGCCTCCGATTCGCGGCACATCCGCTCGTATTCCATGCGGAGACGGTTTGCCTCCTCGCGATTGCGGTCGGCCTCCAAGCGGGTGGCCTCCAGCTGCTCGATCACCGCTTCAAACTGACGATGGTCGGTGTCCACGTGCTGCTTTGCCCGATCGATGATCGCATCCTCCAGCCCAAGCTTGGAAGAAATGGCGAAGGCATTGGATTTTCCGGGGGTGCCAAGGATCAAACGATAGGTGGGCTTGAGCGTGGTCACATCGAATTCACAAGAGGCGTTCAGCACGCCCTCGGTGTCCAGCGCAAAGGTCTTCAGCTCGGTGTAGTGCGTGGTGGCGGCACAAACAGCCCCCCTCTCCCGCACCGATTCGATAATGGCAACCGCCAAAGCAGCGCCCTCCACGGGATCAGTTCCTGCGCCAAGCTCATCAAAGAGACATAGCGAGGTGTCCCCCACCTCCCGCATAATGGAAACGATGTTCACCATATGGGAGGAGAAGGTGGAGAGGGATTGCTCAATGCTTTGCTCATCGCCGATATCCACCAGGATTTTTTCAAAAATACGGATCGATGATTCGGGATCTGCCGGCACGTGAAGCCCCGCCTGCGCCATCAGGGAGAAAAGCCCCAGCGTTTTCAGCGTCACGGTCTTGCCTCCCGTGTTGGGGCCGGTGATGATCATAGTGTCGATGCCGTCTCCCAAGCGGATGTAGGTGGGAACCACCTTCTTTTTGTCGATCAGAGGATGGCGCGCGCGGCGCAGATCGATCAGACCGCGCTCGGAAAGAATGGGGGCTGATCCGTTCATCCGCGAGGAAAGCTCACCGCAGGCAAAGAAAAATGCCAGCTCCGTGATGTTAAGATAGTTGAGATAGAGCGATTGCCCCACGGCGCTGACGTCGGCCGAAAGCGCAAATAGGATCCGCTCGATCTCATGCTCCTCCTTTGATTGGAGCATCCGAAGCTCGTTATTTGCCTCCACCACGGCAATGGGCTCCACAAAAATGGTGGCGCCGGAGGAGGAGGTATCGTGGATCAGGCCCTTCACGTCATTTTTATGCTCCACCTTCACGGGAACAACGTATCTGCCGTTTCTCGTGGTGATCAGATTTTCCTGCAAGGACTTGGAATAGGAGCCGTTGATGAATCTCTGAAGGGTTTCCTTGATGCGATTGTTTGCATCGCGGATCTTTCTGCGGATCTCTGCCAGAGCGGGGCTTGCCTCGTCGGCGATCAGATCCTCGGAAAGAATGGATCTTGTGATCTTGTCCTCCAGCGTGCGATTGGGCAAGAGACGGTCGAAGATCTCATCCAGTGAGGTGGGAAAGGTGCGATTGACCTTATTATAGTCGGAAAGCAAACGGGCGGAGCGCAAAAGCGCGGCCACGTGGAGCAGCTCCAGCGTGGAGAGCATGGCGCCCTTTTCTGCCCGATCGCAGGCCCCCGTGACCTCCTTCACCGTACCGAAGGGAGGCATGCCCTTGGTGTCGGAGAGACGTCGGGCATCGCTCGTTCGCTTCAGGCGAAGCTCGATCTCCTGCAGATCGCAGGAGGGCATCAGCGAAAGCGCCAGCCCCTTAGCCCCCTCTGTGGAGGCGCATTCGGCCAGCATCCCGCGGATCTTATCAAATTCCAATGCAGTTAAGGTTTTTTCGGAAAAGCTCATAGTTTCTTCCTTTTTCGATAGGTTTCGGCCGCCGTTACGTCGAGCGCATGGTGTGATAAAAATCCAGCGAATCGAAGCCGTGGCCGATATGTGACAAAAGATAGGTTTCCGCCGCCTTGGAGAATAACCTCACGTCTTCCTCCTCCGGCAGAGCAAAGGAAAGCAAGCGGTTCAAGGGAGCTTCGGCGCAATACCGCATGGCGGCGTAGGCCGATCGACTCAATAGCACAAGGATCTCCGCTTCCCGCAGATCCTCTCCCGAGGCTAATCGTCTGGGATCTCTTTGCCTGCGGCCGTGACACTCCTCGCAGATCAGTGCGCCGTTCATCACGTCCAGATAAAACAGCTCTGCCTCGGTGCTTCCGCAGCAATCACATCCCGAAAGATCGGGAGCGTAGCCCGAAAGCACGGCGGCGCGGATCTCAAAGGCGCCCTTCACCAGCTCCTGCGGACGAAGCTCGGAGCTGACGGCATAAAGCGAATTGAGCATCAGGCGAAGCATCTCGCCCGCCTCCACGCCCTCGTCGGTCAGCTCGCAGCAAAGGTCGCAAAGATAGGATGCCAGATTGAGACGATCAATATTCTCGCTCAGCGCATAAAAGGGCTGAATAGCGCTCCCCCCCTTGAGGATATTCACGCTTCCCTTTTTGTAGTATTCAAAATTGGCGTAGGTGTAGAGCTGGCTCACCGCCACCTGTGGGCTGCGCATGGAGCGACTACCGTTTGCAAGCACGGCAATTCTTCCCTGCTCCGCCGTGAGGATCTGCAGATAGCGGTTTCGCTCGCCGGTATCGCGCACGCGCACGACCACGCCGTCCACGGCCTCATGCTGGGGCACCGTTTCCCCTCCTCTCGTTAGTTGGTCTCGCCGAATCCGAAGTGATTGATTCCGCGCGCGCTATCGCGCCAGTTTTCCTTCACCTTCACCCAGAGGTTGAGATACACCTTGGTGTCCAGAAGCTTTTCCAGATCCTGACGGGCATAGGAGCCGATGCGCTTCAGCGTTTCGCCGTTTTTGCCCACGAGAATGCCCTTGTGGGATTCCTTTTCGCAGAAGATCTCAGCGCGGATGGAGACCAGCGAGCCCTCGTCCTTATATTCCTCAATCACTACGGCGATCCCGTGCGGCACCTCGCGGTCCAGATTCCGAAGCACCTTCTCCCGAATGATCTCGGAGGCCATCTGACGGCTGGACTGATCGGTGATCATATCCTCATCGAAGATCCATTCATCCTCATGGAGGAAGGCCTTGCATTCCTCCATCAGCTCGTCCACGTGCTTACCGCTCTTAGCGGAAATGGGCACCACGGCATGGAACTGATGCAGGGCGGCATATGCGGCAATGGTTTCCGCAATCTTTTCTCTGCGATAGAGATCCACCTTGTTCAGGGCGAGCAGAACGGGCAGGTCGGCGCGCTTCACGGATTCCAGCACACGCTCCTCCACCGCTCCCGGCTGAAAGCCCGCATCGGCCACCAGCACCACGGCATCGCAATCGCGAATGGCGCTATTGGCCGTTTTCACCATGAAATCTCCGAGAGAATTCTTGGCATCGAAGATTCCCGGCGTGTCGATGAACACAAATTGATCCTCACCTCTGGTTTCAATGCCCATGATGCGATTTCTCGTGGTTTGCGGCTTGGCCGAAACGATGGCGATCTTTTCCCCGAGAATATGATTCATCAGCGTGGATTTTCCAACGTTCGGACGCCCCACGATAGCGATAAAGCCTGTTCTTTTCATAATTTCTTTTCCTTCACTTCTTCTGATGGGCCTCTAAAAACGCCCTAACATTGTCCTTTCGGATATCGATGCTTTCCTCGGAAGCAGAGTGAGTGAGCATACAGAAATCCAACATTCCCGTTTTTTTATTTTCCACGGCAAACAGGATGTAGTCCTCATAGTAGATATAAAACGTGGTGCGACTGTCGTTCTCCCCCATCTTCCCTTGGAATTTGGTGAGATCCTTCATAGTGAGCCGCTCTCCAAGGCTTGCCAACGACAGAAGATCCGCTTCCGTCATCACAATGCCCTCCGCCTCGCGATCCATGGATCGATAGATATGAAATATGCTGACGGGGCCAAACAAGGCCAGCAGGACGCCAAGACAGATCAGAAACGTGATGGTCTTCACGTGTCTGGAGGCGAAGCTCTCAGGCGTTTCCTCTCTTTCATCCTCGGGAAGCTCTCGGGGGCGCTCCCGCTGATCCTTCGGACGGTACTTCCAATCCAACATATCAGCCGTTTGCCACCGAAAGGCCCATGCCGTCCAGAATCTCGGATTGACGGCGGCGCATATCCGCATCGTCGGCCTCCGAGGTCTCGTGATCGTAGCCCAGCAGGTGCAGCATGGAGTGAACGGCCAAAAACGCCGTTTCCCGCTCAAAGCTATGGCCGAATTCCTTGGCCTGCTTCTCCGCCTGCTCCAAGGAGATCACCACGTCGCCCAGCATGCCGATGAACTCGTCCACCGGAGGCTCCTCCCCCTCTCCGCTGTAATCAAACAGCGGGAAGGACAAAACGTCGGTGGGACGATCGATCCCGCGGAAACGTCGGTTCAGCTTTTGGATCCCCGCATTGTCGGTGAAGGTGACCGACACCTCCACGGCGTTTCCGTATTGCTCATAGTCCAGCGTAGCCTCCACGGCGGCGCGGATCAGCATTTTCAGATGATAGGTGATGGGAAGAGCATCCTGCTCATTCTCAAAATAGATCTTCAGCTTCATTTTTCTGTTCATAATGTCCTTCCTTTCCTTCTGCCTTACGGCTGTTCCGGCTCGCCCTTGGGGCGGCGCTCTCTGATCAGTTTCTTTTCCGCTTTTCTTTCGGCCTCGCGGCGCATCAGCTCACGATCATACTTTTCATAGGCCTGAATGATCTTCTGCACCAAGCGGTGACGCACCACGTCTCGCTCGGTGAATTGATGGATCCCGATATCCTCGATCCCCGTGAGGATCTTCACCGCGGTGGACAAGCCGCTCTTTTGCCCTTTGGGCAGGTCGGTTTGCGTGAGGTCTCCTGTGACCACCGCCTTGGAATTGAAGCCGAGGCGGGTGAGGAACATCTTCATCTGCTCGGGAGTGGCGTTCTGCGCCTCGTCGAGAATGATAAAGGAATCGTCCAGCGTTCGACCTCGCATATAGGCCAACGGCGCGATCTCGATGGTGCCCTTTTCGATGGCCTTCTGATAATTTTCCGCTCCCATCAGCTCAAAGAGCGCATCATAGAGCGGGCGCAGATAGGGATCGATCTTGCTTTGCAGATCGCCCGGCAAAAAGCCCAGCTTCTCCCCTGCTTCGATGGCAGGACGAGTGAGGATGATGCGGCTCACCTGCTTTTCCCGCAGAGCGCGCACCGCCATGGCCACGGCCAGAAAGGTCTTTCCCGTTCCCGCAGGGCCAACGCCGAGAATGATGGTGTTTTTGCGAATCAGATCCACGTATTGCTTCTGCCCAACCGTTTTGGCCTTGATAGGCTTTCCCTTTGTGGTGACGCAGATGCACTCGTCGCCGAGCGAGGCCAGCTCACGGCTCTGCCCCTCCGAGATCATATCGATGGCATACTGCACAAATTGCTCGGTGAGCACGTCGGTCTTTCCCGAAAGATCGTGGAGATAGGAGATGCACTGCGCCGCAGAGGACACCGCCGATTCGGATTCGCCCTCGATCACAATGGAATCGCCCGACTCACTGCTGCGGTTGCGAACCGTCACGCCGAAATGCTCCTCGATCATGTTGGCATTGCTATCGTAGCTGCCGAAGATCTTGGCCGTGGCACCCGTGTTCTCAATTTTAATGATTTTTCGATTCATAGATTTCCTTTCGTTGCGGACTCTGCAGAAGATCCTCCACCTCAAATTCGCAAACCTCAGCGATATTTTCAAGGCAGACCACACGACATTTCAGAATCACCGAGCTTTCGGTGGGCACCACGAGGATCTCCTTTTGCAGGATCCGGCAGTTCTCCGACAGTCGATCCAGACGCTTCTGCAGCTCTTGCCTCGCCAACACCTCTGCCTCCTCGGCGCTCCTGCGGATCATAACCGATTCCGTTTCCCGATAGAGGCGCGTCGTGATGGAGATGGGGACGGTGCGAGAGCCAACGTCCATCAGATGATTTTCCTTTTCTATTATATCACAAGCATGGGGCAGATTTCCAGTACTTTTGAAAATTTTCATGCTTTTTTGAAAAAAATTCAAGAAAATTTCCTTTTTTTCCGCTCCCGTGAGGGTGATTTGGACATCCTCCATCGGAATTTCCACCGTGATCTGCTCCTCTGTTCGAGCCATCACGCTTCCTGCCGCTCTCGTTACGCGCAATCCTCCGCTTGCACTTTCCAGAATTCCACTCACCAAAAGCTCCCCTGCGCGCACCGCCTGCCCCGGCTTCACCATGGCCTCACCCCGATAAAGCTCAAAGCCCTCGATCTGTCCGTCGCGGGAGGCAACCAGATTGGCAGGACGCTTCGGAGCCTCCGCCGACATCTCCACTCGCTCCACCACCTGCACGCTCGCCACCGTTCCCTCCATGCGAATGGCGATCCACGCCAAGCGATCGGAGCGAAGCAACACCTGATTTTCCACCGCTCCAACGGGAACCGCCCCGATCCGACTGCCAACTCCGAAGCCGCAGGCCGCCAGCTCCTCTATCACCTCTCCCGCCGTCATTTTTTCGTTTCCCGTAACGTGAACCTCCCAAACGTAGCGCTGCGATAGCCATAGGAGCAGCGCCGCGCAAAGACTGCCCGCCACCAGACCGCCTCGACGGAGAAGCCTCCGCATCAGAAAAGGAAGTCCTCGCCCCTCCGAAAGAGAAACGGGGATATCCTCCTCCCTTGCCAGCCTCAGCAGGTATTCCGCGGCTTTCCCGGTACAGCGCAGAGAGATCCCCGTTTCCGAGCCCTCAAAATCGGCATATTCCACGCCGCGGCGCAAACAAAGATCCAAAAGGGCCGCACTGTGCGCCGCATCCACCGCCACCGTCCGCTCTCCCAGCAAAAAAAGCACCGCTCTCAAATCCGCTCACCTCCCATCGATTCCACCGCGAGGATCCTCCCTTGAAGCGTGGTGCATCCGCCCGAAAAGGAAAGGCAGATCAGCTCCTCCCCTCGCACCCTGAGACTTCTTTTCTTCAACTGCAGGCAGATCTCCGTGGGACTGTAGGCAAGGATCCTGCGACATCCGCGCACCGTTACACAGCTCTCGCCGTAGATCACCACGGTCTCTCCCATCGGAAATAGCTCCGCCATCCGCACGCGATTCGGCTTTTTGCCGCTGACTCTTTTTCGCTTCATTGCGCACCTCCCATACGTCACGTATCATAAACCCGACTTTCCGTGAGTAAATTAAACTATAATAGCTTATGCCGAAGGGAGATCGCCCATGACTCGCCAGCATCGCTTTCCCGCCGCCATCCCCCAAAGGGGCTCCCTGATCTGCGGAATTCTCACGCTCTTTTGCCTCGCCCTGCTGCTTCGCAATCCCACCATCGCCACCGAAGCGATCCGCAAAGGGCTTTCCGCCTGTGCCAACTCCGTGATCCCCGCGCTCTTTCCCTTTATCGTGATTTCCGAGATCCTTGTGAAAACCGGGATCGGACGATTTCTCCTTCATCGGATCACCCCATTGCTTCGGCCGATCCTGCACCTTTCCGACAGCGGATGCTATGCCGTTCTTGCAGGGATGCTCTGCGGATTTCCCGTCGGCATCCGCATCGCCGTTTCCGAATGGCGAGAGGGGCGCATGAGGCGAGAGGAGGTGGCTCGCATCCTGCTTTTCACGGGAAATGCCTCGCCGTCCTTTGTGGCTCGAGCAGTAGGCGTCGGGCTATGGAAAAGCCTCGCCCTCGGAAGAGCCCTCTTTTTCCTTCTGCTCCTCACACAGCTGACGGTAGGGCTTTTCTTTTCCCGTCTGCTC
>JAZRCQ010000275.1:0-4131 GCA_045659845.1 Eubacteriales bacterium | reverse complement strand
ATCTCATACTTCACCAGCAGGGTGTTGTAGATATTGGTCTTGAAGGCGGGATCGGCCTTATCGCCTTCGCCATAGGTCTCGCCTGCATTCAGCTCGAATTCCTTGATGGCGGCGGTCACCTTGTCGTCGGCGGGAGCGGTGGAAAGAGCCACCACGTAGAGCTTATCTGCGGAGCTTACCACAAAGGCATCCAGTGCCTTTCTATCGGACTTGAACAGCTCCTCCTTCACGGTGGCGTTCAGCGTCTCGTCGGACTTGAGATACTCCTTCAGAGTCATCTCCTTCTCATTGAGCGCGGTGGTGAGCGCCTCAACGTCGGCCTTCTTCTCGATCGCGGTCAAGGTCTCGGTTGCCTTGGTGTGGATATCGGTGGCATACTTATTGTAGGCCACGCGGTAGCCTGCCGCGGTGTCATCGAACACCTTCTTCACAAACACCTCCTTGAATTCCGCCACGGTGGTGGCAGCCTTCAGAAGCTCCTTCACGGTGTCCTCACCGTCGGTGGTGGTGTAGAGATAGAAATCGGTGGAATAGAAGGATTCGGGGTTCTCCTCCACGAAGGTCTCGATGATCTGCTCGGTCACGGAATCGGTGATCAGGCCTTCCTTCTCCTCGGAAACCTTGGCATAGAGCGCCTGGATCACGGCCACGTTCTCAATGTCCTTCATCTTCACGCCGTTGCCGATGTAGTAGTTGATGAAGCCGTTGATGCTCATGCCGTTGGAGGTGGCCATATACTCGATCTGTGCGCGCATATCGGCCTTGGCCTGCTTCTTCTCCTCCTTGGAGAGGGAGAGACCGAAGGTGTCGGCCACGTCACAAATGGCAACGTATTCCTTCAGCGTGTCGGCAAAGCCGTCCATAGAGGAGCGCAGGGTGTCCTGCACGCCGCTCATGGCGTAGTACAGGCAGTACTGCGACTGAGAGGTGATGCCGGTCTGCTCCTTGATGGAGGTGGAGTAGTAGGACCACTGATAGTAGCCCGTGTAGTAGAGTGCATCCCACACCATGTAGGTTGCCATCTGCTGATTCACGTCGAAGTCGCCGTCGGCGCTCTTCACCATCAGGTTGCCTCTCTTGAAGGTGCCCTGATCGGCGAGGATCCATGCCACGGCGCCCAGCAGGATCGCGATACACAGGCAATAGGTGATCACGTTCTTGGTGGCCTCCGACATCTTGCGGCGGAATTTTTTCTGCTTCTTGGGAGCCTCAAGCTTTTTCGGCTCCGTCAGATGATTGATTCTGTTTCTGCTTCCTTTTCCCATTGTTGGGTTCCCCTTTTATGAAAAATTTGTAGGTTTCGTGCGCCGAGAGCGCACATACGGATATTATACCTCCAATATGTGATAATACCGTGTCTTATTTATGAACAAATAAATAATTGTAGGACTTTTCTGCGATCCGAGGATCAAACGTTCATGATCACGGGCAGGATCATGGGCTTTCTCTTGGTCTTATTATAGAGATACTTTGCCAGATCATCCTTCACGCGCTTCTTCATATACATTCTGTCGGTGTTGCTCCAATCGTCCAGCGCATCCAGAATGGCATCGGCGGCGATCTGCCTTGCCTCCTCCATCAGCTCCTCGGATTCCCGAACGTAAACGAAGCCGCGGGAAACGATGTCCGGGCCGGAAAGCAGCTGACGGTCGATGAAATCCACCGTTGCCACCACCACGATCAGGCCGTCCTGCGCCAGATGGCGGCGGTCTCTGAGCACGATGTTTCCAACGTCGCCAACGCCGTAGCCATCCACCATCACCTTGCCCGCAGGCACGGTCTCGGTGAATTTCGCGCTATGCTCGTCGATCTCCAGCACCTTGCCGATCTCGGAGATGAAGATATCCTTTTCCTTCATGCCCATATATTTCGCCAGCTCGGCGTTTGCCTTCAGATGGCGCTCCTCGCCGTGGATGGGCATATAGTAGCGGGGGCGGATCAGCGCCTGCATCAGCTTGATCTCCTCCTGGCAGGCGTGCCCCGAAACGTGCACCTCCACCGCGGAATCGTTCAGCACCTCCACATTCTGGCGGGAAAGCTCGTTGATGATCCGACCAACCAGCTTTTCGTTGCCGGGGATCGCGCTGGCCGAAAGCACCACCAGATCGTTGCTGTCCAGCGACACCTGCGAATGATCCGAGAAGGCCATGCGATAGAGCGCGGACATGGGCTCTCCCTGACTTCCCGTGGTGATCAGCGTCAGCTCCTCGGGCTTGAAGCGCTTGATATCGTTGATGTCCACCAGCACGCCCTTGGGCACGGTCATGTAGCCCAGCTCGGTGGCGGCGCTCACGATATTGAGCATGCTCCTTCCCGTGATGGCCACCTTTCTTTTATGGCGCGCGGAGGTGTTGATGATCTGCTGCACGCGGTGAACGTTGGAGGAGAAGGTGGCAATGATAATGCGCTTTTTCTGATGGGTGCTGAAGATATACTCCAGTGACTCGCCCACCTTCTTTTCCGAGGGGGTGTGGCCCGGACGCTCGGCATTGGTGGATTCGCAGAGCATCAACAGAACGCCCTCGCGCCCCAATTCGCCGAAGCGCACCAGATCCATCATTTCTCCATCGATGGGGGTGGTGTCCAGCTTGAAATCTCCCGTGTGCAAAATGGTGCCCAGCGGCGTTTTCAGAGCGATGGCGCAGGCATCGGCAATGGAATGGTTCACATGGATAAATTCCGCCACAATGCTGCCCAGCCGCACGCAGTCGCCCGCATTCACCTCGCAAAGACGGGGCTCGTGAGGCAGGGTGTGCTCCTGCAGCTTGTTGCGGATGATGCCCAGCGTCAGCGCCGTTCCGTAGATAGGGGCGTTGATGGTGCGGAGCAGATAGGGAATGGCGCCGATGTGATCCTCATGGCCGTGGGTGAGCAGCACGCCGCGGATCTTTTCGCGGTTGTTCTCCAGATAGGTCACGTCGGGGATCACCAGATCGATGCCGGGCATTTCCTCGTCTGGAAAGCCGAGCCCGCAATCCACGATCACAAGATCGCTTTCATATTCGATCACGGTGATGTTCTTTCCGATCTCGCCGAGGCCGCCCAAGGGGATCACTCGAAGCTTCCCCAAAGCTTTCTTTTTTCTTGGCATTTCTTTTCCTTTCTTGATGCAATGAATGATGTATTTCGCCTCTTTTCCGAAAAAAAGCAAGCAGAAATCGACCCCAAACCGATGGCAGTCACGCACGCTGCCCTCGGGCGAGGTCTGTTAACGATTATGAGGTTCGCAACGCGGGGGATCAGCCAAGGGCCGTCCACGCCCGCAAAAACGGTCACATACATCGGAGCTATTATACCACGTTTTGCCCTCAAAGTCAAGAGCTTTGCAAAAAATCAGACCGCCGTCGACCAACCGTCACAGAGTCGACAAAAAGTCCCTCGCCAGCGCCGCCAGCCACAAAAGCACTGCCCCTGCAGGCGCTCCAACCAGAACCCCCGTGAGAAATCCGCGGTGACGTCTCCCCCTCCGCCGCGCCTCCGCGCCGCCGTTCTCGCTCTCGTCCAGGATCCGATTCGCCTCCCGCACCATGTCTCTTCCCTCCTCGCGCCGAGGCCGCCGCCCCGATTTCAAAACGAAATATGCCTCGTCGAAATAGCGGCTTCCTCCCGTCCGCAAAACGATCATCTGCTTCTGCGCTCCTCTCATCACGCTATCTTCCTCCCTTTCCGAGACCGCATGGGCCTCCCACGGATAGTATTCGCCATCTCGATCCCTCTTCAAGCAGACCGCCGAAAGAAGTTTCTGCGCTTCTCCGCCCTTTTGAGTGGATTTTTTCATATTTTCGACCTTTTTCGCCTTGACAAAGCACGAAAAAACAAGTATAATGAAACCAACGAAACCAATCGCTTCTGAAAGGAGACTCTCATGAAATCAACGGGAATGGTTAGAAAGGTGGATGAGCTGGGCAGGATCGTGCTTCCCTCCGAGATCCGCCAAGCGATGGATATCAACGTGAAGGATCCCATGGAGATCTTCACCGAGGGGGATCGGATCATCCTGAAAAAATATCACCCGTCCTGCATTTTTTGCAGCGGCAACGGAGAAACGCAGTCCTTCAGCGGCAAGCAGATCTGCGCCGACTGTCTCCGCGCCATTAGAGAAACGCTCTGACAAAGCCGAATAAAAAGCGG
>JAZRCQ010000274.1:0-1880 GCA_045659845.1 Eubacteriales bacterium | reverse complement strand
TACCCTTCCGCACACGGTTGTCTCGATCTACGAGCACCCAGATCAGCCGTTGCCGATCAAACGAGCGCCCAAAAAGCAAAAAAGTAAAGATACGTGGCGGGATATGTACGGCGAGGATGAGATCCGCGTGGCATACCGCCTGTCAAAAGACAAGAAAGCACAATATCAGATCTTCCGCGATTTCGGTGTACCGAAGGGGGAACTGGATCGAATATTGGGGCTGTAACACAGAAAGAGGGACACATGGAACACTACGAAACCTTTTTACAAAGCAAGGTCATTACGGCGCCCGAGACGGGCTTTGAGGTGACCGATGATGAATTGAGCAGCTGCTTGAAGCCACACCAAAGGGAGGCCGTGAAATGGGCCCTGCGAGGCGGCAGACGGGCGCTCTTTGAAAAGTTCGGCCTAGGCAAGACGGTGCAGGAGTTAGAGTTTTGCCGCCTTGTGGTGAAGAAAACGGGAGGGCGCGCCCTCATCGTTCTGCCTCTCGGCGTTCGGCAAGAGTTCGCCCGGGATGCCGAGACGCTTCTCGGAATCGAAAGGCCCGTTTACATACGAAACAACGAAGATATACAAGGGACAGATGCGCCCATCCTGATGACCAATTACGAGCGGTTGAGGGACGGGAATATCGACCTCTCCCCCTTTACAGCTATTTGTCTTGACGAAGCGTCGGTTCTCCGTTCCTTCGGCTCAAAGACCTATCAGACCTTCTTGCCGAAGCTACGAGGGATTCCATTCAAGCTGGTGGCGACGGCCACCCCCGATCCCAACCGATACAAAGAGCTGATCCATTACGCGGCGTTTCTTGAGGTGATGGACAGCGGACAGGCCCTCACGCGCTTCTTTCAGCGGGACAGCACCAAGGCAGGGAACCTGACGCTGTACCCTCACAAGGAAGAAGAATTTTGGTTGTGGGTGAGCTCGTGGGCCTTGTTCCTTTCCTCTCCTGCCGATCTTGGATTTGATGCAACAGGCTACGATCTGCCGCCTCTTAAGGTAAATTATCACAAGATTCCCTCGGCATCCATTTTGCAAGATAATCGCAAAACGGGTCAAGTGGAGATGATCAACAACGTATCGGCTGGACTTGTATATGCGGCCAAGGAGAAGCGGGAGAGCATTGAAAGCCGCGTTCGGTTGATGAAGGAGATCGTGGAGGCATCCCCGGAAGATCATTTCCTTCTGTGGCACGATCTTGAAGATGAACGGCGGGCCATCAAGCAAGCGCTCCCGGACGCGGTTGAGGTTTACGGATCCCTTGACCTTGATCTTCGTGAGCAGAGGGTGGTGGATTTCTCGGAGGGGCGGATACGCTTACTTGCCACAAAAAAAGAGATCAGCGGGCAGGGATGTAATTTCCAAAGACATTGCCACCGCGCCATTTTTGCCGGAATTGACTATGAGTTTAACGATTTTATTCAAGCCATTCACCGTATCTATCGATTCCTGCAACACAAAGAGGTCGTCATTGACATCCTCTATACCGAAAACGAGCAGCCGATCCTTGACGAGCTTCTTGCCAAGTGGAAGCGACACGACGATCAGGCAGAAAAAATGAGTGAGATCATGAAAAAGAACGGACTTTCCACAAAGGATATTGTTTCTAAGATGGAGCGCTCTATCGGCATCCGGCGCAGGGAAGAGAAGGGGCTTCATTATACGGCCGTCAATAACGATTGCGTGCTGGAAACCGCATCCATGAAGGAAAACTCGGTGGGGCTTGTAGTGACGTCCATCCCCTTCAGCAATCACTACGAATATACGCCAAGCTACAACGATTTCGGACACAACGAGGATAATGTGCGCTTCTTTGAGCAGATGGACTATCTGACGCCGGAGCTGCTTCGTGTCCTTCAACCGGGGCGGCTTGCCTG
>JAZRCQ010000273.1:0-2452 GCA_045659845.1 Eubacteriales bacterium | reverse complement strand
TCATGTTCAAACTCCTTTTGGATCAGATCACTATGCAATACAAAAATGGGAAAGAGATCAGCGGTGCTTGCCGATATAGAATACAGCCAGCGTGCCGGGACCCGAGTGTGCGCCGATGACCGTTCCTACGGGCGTAATCAGCGTCACGTTAGCGCCGTATTGGCTTTCCAACAGCTGCTTGAGCGCCTCAGCATCCTGCAGACAATCGCCGTGCGAGATGAACACCTCGTTCATGTCCGCGCCTTCGAGCAGCTCACCGTATTTCTGGGCGAGAGCAGCGATGGAAGCCTTTCTGCCGCGCACCTTGGTGACGGGAATCAGATGACCCTCGTCGTCTACGTGCAGAATGGGCTTGATGCCCAGCACGTTGCCAACGAATGCGACCGTCGGGCTGACGCGACCGCCTCTCTTGAGGTAGACCAGATCGTCCACCGTGAACCAATGGCAAAGCTTTGCCTTCAGCGACTCCACGTAGGCCGCCGTTTCCTCCAAAGAGGCGCCGCTTCTTTGCTTTTCCACGGCCAGCCAGACCAAAAGCCCCTGCCCTGCCGAGGCGGCCAGCGTGTCCACAACGGCGATCCTGCGCTCGGGATAGCTCTCCCGAAGCACCTCGGAGGCCAGTCTTGCGGAATTGAAGGTGGTGCTAAGCCCTGAGGAAAAGCCCAGATACAGCACGTCCCGTCCCTCCTTGAGGATCGCCTCAAAGGCGTTGAGGAAGGTTTGGGAATTCACGGCCGAGGTCTTCGCCACGCCGCCCGCTCTCATGCGGTCGTAGAAGGTTTTCACGTCCATATCCCGATTGGAATATTCCCGATCCTCTCCGTCGAAGCGGAAGGTCAGATCGGAGGAGGCCACGCCCCACTCCCGAAGCGTTTCCACGCTTACGTCGCATCCGGAATCGGTATAGATCACATAGGAATTCATAAGCTATCTCCCTTTTTCATATTTCTTTCATATTTCGCGTTCCATGCGGTTCTCAATCCTGCACTATTATACCACAAACTTGTTGTGTTGTCAACAAGTTCGAGAAAATTCATCCGTTTCCGACAAAAAATCACCGTATTTCCAGCCTCGCAGAGGGCATACTATAAAAAAAGGAGGTGACGCCCCTGAAAAAAAGACTGCAGGGCCCCCTTGCGCCCCTTGCTCTCACGTTGCTTTCCGCCGCGCTGGTGGCGATCGGAATGCACGTTTTCATCTTCCCCACCGACTTTGCCCCCTCCGGCGTAGACGGTCTTGCCACCGTTCTGCAGGCGGTGACGGGGATCAACGCAGGGATCTTTACGCTCCTGATCAATCTTCCGCTCCTCACAGCGGCATGGTTTCTGCTCAACCGCCGCTACGTGCTTCTCACCCTGCTCTACACCTTCTTTTACTCTTGCTTTCTCATCCTGCTGGAGGGTGTGGACTTTTATCGCTATGCCGCCGAGGGTGAGCGCTTACTCCCCGTTTTGTTTGGAGGAATTTCCCACGGCATGACCGGCATCATGCTCCGCATCGGAGCCTCCTCCGGCGGCGTGGACGTGATGGCCGGTATGATCCAGCGCAAAATGCCCTACCGCGAGGTGGAGCGCATCATTTCCCTTTTGGATCTGGGCGTGGTGGCGATCTCCTATCCCGTGTTCCGCAATCTCAACAGCGTGCTTCTCACGGTGATCGAGATCGCCGTTTGCGAATGGGTGACGGGAGCCATCCTGCGCACCACCCGAACGGCCGTGCGCTGTGAGCTTTACGGCAACGTGCCGAAAAGCCTCCTTGAGGAGCTGGAGGACCTGCCGCATCTGGAGGTGCTTTCCTTCTCCACTCCCACCGTTCTCATCCTGCCGCGAAGATCTCTGCCACAACTGACGCGCACCGTGGCACGCTATCCCGATGTACGCTACGATTATCTGGAGGTGGCGGGAGTTTCTCGGGGAGAGTCCTGAAAAGCACTTGCATTTTTCCTCGATCTGTGGTATCATATAGAAAAAACAGAGAGGGCGGGTGTTGCAATGAAAAGGATCATGTTCGTTTGCCACGGTAATATTTGCCGCAGTCCCATGGCGGAATTCATTTTTCGGGAGCTTCTGAAGGAGCGCGGGCTTGCCGATGCCTTTTTCGTAGCCTCCTCCGCCACCAGCTCCGAGGAGATCCTCGGCGGTGTGGGAAATCCCGTTTATCCCCCGGCCCGCCGCGAGCTGGAGCGTCACGGCATCTCCTGCGAGGGCAAGCGCGCAGTTCGCCTCACCGCCGCCGATTATCCGCGCTACGATCTCTTCATCGGCATGGACAACGCCAACGTGCGGAATATGCGGCACATTCTCGGAGGGGATCCCGAAGGAAAGATCCGCCTCCTGATGGACTACACGAGCCACCCCGGAGAGGTGGCCGATCCATGGTACTCCGACCGATTCGACGTCACCTTCCGCGACGTTTCCGAGGGGTGCAAGGGGCTTCTGGAGGCTCTGATCGG
>JAZRCQ010000272.1:0-9532 GCA_045659845.1 Eubacteriales bacterium | reverse complement strand
AAACGGAGCCCCCGACAGCGGGCTGTCTGTCAGTGTCTCTTTGCTTTATTTGGTGCTGTACTCTACGTATACCCGTCCCGAGGCAGGAGCGATCTTTTCACGCGTCAGATCCTCCAGCGCGGTGCGAAGATGGTAGATCCCGTGGCGATGATTGGATTCCCACATCCCGATCAGATGGGTGCTATAGAAATCCGTGCCACCGATCAGGTAGGTGGTCTCGCCGTCGAGGCCGAGATGCTCCTGCGGATTCCATGTGGGGATGTTCTGAAAATCATAGGTTTCCAGCGCCGTCTTGAAGGGGGCAAGCTCCTCCGCGGTCAGGGAAACGGTGGCCTCCTCGTCGATCTCATATTCGTATTTGCCAATGTGCTTGAAATGACGATAGTGGAGGCTGCCCGTTCCGTCCTTATAAAGCAAAAGGTCGTAGCAATAGTAGCCGTGCCATGACTCGTTCCGGTCGTGATCAATGACGTCGAAGGCACTGGATTGCAAGCATCTGTAGAACTGCTCAGCGTTTTCATCGCGCATGTCGCGCTGGATGGATTCCACAGAGGGAAGCTCCAGCTCCATGCAGGCGTTCAGATAAAGCATCCGGATCCGTTCGTTTTTCTGCATCAGCTCCTGCGGGGAATAATACTCGAGTCGGTGAAAGTCGGGAAGATTATCCCCCAAAATTTCGGAGGGCTGATCGTGATCAAGAATCAGATCGGGGTGCAGGATATCGGCGGCATCTGCGGGAGATTGTGCGAAATCGGGAAGCATCAGCGTGCCGTTTTCATTCGGCTCCAAAAGAAGATAGAGCAACCGATAATTGGAGAGGGAATAAACGGTGTAGTAGAAATCCTTGTCTCCGCTTTTCACGTGTCGCACGGGCTTGTTTCCGCAATAGGAGATGAAGTCGGCATAGGTGTTCTTTTCCGTGTTTGCGCAATAATTGAACATGTCCATCACTGTGACGGAATAGACCTTTCCCTCCACTTTGACGGGAAATCGGTCGTTTTCCAACAGCTTGGTGTCATAAACGAAGGGGATGGTGTTGTCGATCACGATCTCTGAGCCGGGGAGATAATCCGAGGGGCGCGTGGGAACGATCCGGATGCACGAAGGAAGGAGCGAAAGCACTGTGGCGAGCAGCAGAGCGAGAGCAAGCGTTCTCTTCATGGGAAAACCTCCTTTTTATTTGACAGAGAATGCGGTGGCGAGCAGGATTACTGCAGAAGCGCCTCCAGCTGCGCGAGCGCAAGATCGAATTCCTTCAGCGCGGTCTGCACCGTTTCGGGCTTGGTGAGATCCACGCCTGCGATCTTCAGCTCCTCCAGCGGATAGTCGGAGCCGCCCGTGGAGAGGAATTTCAGATAGCTCTCCGCGCCGCCCTTGTTGAGAATGGAATCGGCAATGGAAACGGCGGAGCAGAAGCCCGTGGCGTACTGGTAAACGTAGAAGGCGTTGTAGAAATGGGGGATGCGCGCCCACTCGATGTCCTGCAGCTCGTCCACAACGGCGCCGTTGTAGTAGAGCTCATTGAGGCGACGGTAAACGGCGTTGAGCGCATCGGCGGTGAGAGGCGTGCCGCTCATTTCCAGCTCGTGAGCCTCCTTCTCAAACTCGGCAAAGAGCGTCTGGCGGAACACGGTGGTGCGGAAGCCCTCCAGGAAATGGTTGAGGATGTAGGCGCGGCGAGCGGGATCGGTCTCCTTGGAGAGGAGATACTTGGAGAGCAGGACCTCGTTCACCGTGGAGGCCACCTCGGCCACCATGATGCGGTAATCGTGGTTGGCATAGTCCTGCGTGGTGTCGGAGAGATAGGAATGCATGGCGTGGCCCAGCTCATGGGCCAGCGTGAAGGCATCGTCCAGCGTGTTGGTGTAGTTCAGAAGCACGTAGGGATGCACGCCGTAAACACCGCAGGAGTAAGCGCCCGTGGTCTTTCCCTTGTTCTCATAGACGTCGATCCAGCGCTCGGAGAAGGCGCGGCGCAGAAGGGCGGTGTAGTTCTCGCCCAGGGGTGCGGTGGCGGCCAGCACCAGCTCCTGCGCCTCCTCATAGGGGATCTCCATATCGGCACTCTTCACCATGGGGCAATAGAGATCGTACATATGCAGCTCCTCCAGCCCCAGCACGCGGCGGCGAAGCTCCAGATAGCGGCGCATGGTGGGAAGTCCGCCGTGCACCGAGCGGATCAGCTCCTCGTAAACGCTCACGGGAGCGTTGTTACCGAAGAGGGCGCGCTGGCAGGTGGAATCGTAGCCGCGCACACGAGTGTAGAAATTGTCGGTCTTCACGCTGCCTGCATACATGGCCGCGAAGGTGTTGATGAATTTCTTGAATTCACCGAAATAAAGCTCAAAGGATTCGCGGCGCACGCGCTCGTTGGTGCTTTCGCGGAACACGCCGAAGTTGCCGTGGGTCAAGGTGACGGCATCGCCGCTTTCATCGGTGATCTCGGGGAAGGTCATGTCCACGGAGGAGAGCATATCGAAGCACTCGGAGGTGGCGCCTGCGGCATCCGAGAGCATGGCCAGCATCCGCTCGGATCGCTCGTCCAGCGTGTGGTCGCGCATGCGATCGGTATCCTCCAGAGAGTGGCGATAGGTGGCCAGCAGGGGATCCTGCATCATGGTCTCCAAACGCTCTCTCGGGATGGAGAGGATCTCCGGGCTGAGGAAGGCCGCGTTGGTGGAGAGCTTCACGAAAAGATTGGTGGCTCTTCCCGAAAGGGCCTGATAGGTGGGATCGCCGTTGTCCACGTTTTTGCGGAGCATCGCGTAGAGATAGATCAGCTCCACCTCGCGCTGAAGCTCGGTGACGGTGTCCAGCGCGCGCTTCATGCTTTCGGCAGAGACGCCCAGCGTGCCCGCCAGCGGAGGGATCTCGTCGAGACGGGCCTCGGCCTTGGCATAGGCCTCCTCCCAAGCCTCGTCGGAGGGGAAAATATCTGTGAAATTCCATGTGTAGCGCTCCTGCGCCTCGGATCTTGCTTGTAATGCCATGATAGATAACCGCCTTTCTTTATTCTACCTTTAGTTTAACATAAAAAATCGCGCTTGTAAAGCCCCGCGCCTCTTTTTTTTGAAAAAAAGGACGTCTCGACGGAATTCGGCATATCCTGACGATGGGAGCGATTCCGGCGGAGGGCCGTCGATGCTTGACGGGGGCTTGGAAGAAAGTTCCACGGAAAAAATGCGAACGACTGTTTAGAACCCCCAAGGAAACGGGAAGAATAACACCGTCGGCGCAGAGTCGCCGAATCTGGGATGAAAGGATGAAACCTATGAACACGACCGTTCGTCGAGGAGATATCTATTATGCCGATCTCAGCCCCGTGGTGGGCTCGGAGCAGGGAGGCCTGCGCCCGGTTCTGATCATTCAGAACGATATCGGAAACCGCTATAGCCCAACGGTGATCGCCGCCGCCATTACTTCCCGAATGAGCAAGACGCATCTGCCCACCCATATCGACGTGTATGCCGATAAGGTTGGTCTGCAGAAGGATTCCGTGATCCTGCTGGAGCAGATCCGCACGCTGGATAAGCGGCGGTTGCGGGAGAAGATGGGGCATCTGGATGTGAGCATGATGGATCGCGTGAACACCGCCATTGCCATCAGCTTCGGCTTGGGGGATGCGGAGCAGGATGCCGCCGCGCGGGCAAGGATGCAGGAAACCCATCTGCGCTTTACCGCCTCCTTGGAGGAAAAGGGCGCGCAGACCTTCTGACCTGCGAAAAAAAGAGGAGCCCCGATATTCGAGGGCTCCTCTTTTGCCTTGCAGAAGCTTTTTTGATGGAAGCAGCTACATCTTCAGGGAGATCGGAAGCTCTGCATCGAGGCTTCCGATCTCCCTGAAGGATCTTTGCTTGAATGGGTTTGGATCCCTTTCGTGGGATCGGCGCGGCTCAGCGGAATTCGGTTTCTCCGTCGGCCAGATACACGTGGGTGCGCAGGATGGAATATTCTTCCTCGGCGGGGTCTCTGCAAAGGATCCCCAGCTCTCGCTTGGCTGCCGTGATCAGAAGCTCGGGATTGAGATATTCGCTGCCCGAGGCCGAGAGCAGAGCGCTGATATGGATGCGGTTTGGCTTTTCGGGGAGATAGGTAACGCGCGCGCGCTTGATGAGCGGCACGATGTCGATCTCCTTTTCTCCCGACTTGCTCTTTTTGGTGACGGTGAGGGGCGAGGTCTTCAGAAGCTTCTCCAGCGCCGCGGCCACCTCGGCATCGGCCCCCTTGAAGCTGAGATTCATTTCGTAGCTTGCCCAACCGATCTCCTGGAACTTTGCCGTGGGCTCATAGACCTCCTCCACGCGCATCTCCTCGGTCAGCTCGCGGTTTAAGCGATCACGAAGCTCGGAGGGGGAAATGTCGCGGTCGAGGCGAAGGTCGATGAATTCACATTCGCTCTCGGTGCCAACGGACAGCGGCAGACCAAATGCCACCTTGGCGTGGGGATTGAAGCCCTGCGTATACCACATGGGAACGTCGGCGCGCATCAGCACGCGGGCAAAGGTGCGCTGCAGATCCAGATGGGAGATGTATTGGAGACTGCCAACCTTGCGGAACTTGATCCGAAGCGTTTTGGGAACCTCCAGCTTGTTCCATTGCGAGAGGGTTTCGCGGCGGTTGGGAATTTCGGGAAGCGCGGGCGCGGTGACGGGCTCTGCAGGGAGCTTGGCCGCATGCGGACAAACGGCTCGCTCGCCGCCCAAGCGGTTAGCGCCGCATCCGCTGCACTGCTCGCGGCAGTTGGGCGTGGTGGCGGCCTCATAGGCACGGGCTCTTTCCCGCAGGAAGAAGTCCTTGGTCACGCCGCAATCGATGATGTCCCAAGGAAGCACCTCGTCCGGTCCGAAGGCGCGGTTGGCATAGAAGGCGGGATCCACTCCCGTGCGCTCAAACACGCTCATCCACTTGCCGTAGTCGAAAAATTCATCCCATGAATCGAAGCGGAAGCCCTCGCGGCAGGCCAGCTCCAGCGCATCGGAGAGGCGGCGGTCGCCTCTGGCCAAAACGGCCTCCACGCGGCTCACCTCGGCATTGTGATGCTGGTAGCGCACGTGGCGGTTTGTGATCTTAGAGGCGAGATATTTTTGCTTTTCTGCCAGCATCTCCATGGTGTCCTGCGCCTCCCATTGGAAGGCGGTGAAGGGCTTGGGGATGAAGCAGGCCACGCTGATGGTCACCTGCACACGGCGCGCCTTGTTGCGCTTGGGGTTGGCATAATAGGCGTCCACCACGGTTTCTGCCAGCTTGGCAATGCCGTCCAGATCCTCAAGGGTTTCGGTGGGAAGACCTTCCATGAAATAAAGCTTCACGGCGCTCTTGCCCGCATCGAAGGCCACCTTCATGGTGCGAAGCACGTCCTCCTCGCAAACGTTTTTGTTGATCACGTTGCGAAGGCGCTGTGTTCCCGCCTCGGGGGCGAAGGTGAGGGAGGAGGAGCGAACCGAATCGATGCGCTTCATCAGCTCCTGGCTGAAGTTGTCCACGCGCAGAGAGGGGAGGGAAAGGCTCACCATATTGTCGTCGGTCCAGGAAAGGAGCTTGTCGCAAAGGGGCTCCAGCTGGGTGTAGTCGCTGATGGAGAGGGAGGAGAGGGACATCTCCTCATAGCCCGTGCTGTCGTAGAGGCATTTTGCCTGCTTGTTCAGCACGTTGGGTGTTTTTTCGCGAACGGGACGGTAGATCATGCCCGCCTGACAGAAGCGGCAACCGCGCACGCATCCGCGATAGACCTCCAGCATGATGCGATCGTGAACCGTTTCGATGTAGGGCATCACCACTTTTTCGGGGAAATAAACGTTGTCCAGATCGCGCACGATCTGCTTCTGCACCTGCTTCGGGATATCGTCGTAGATAGGAGTGTAGGCCTCCATGGTGCCGTCGGGCTTGTAGGTCACCCGATAGAGCGAGGGAACGTAAACGCCGGGAATGGTGCGGGCGGCCTCGTGGAGAAACTCCGCGCGGGAGTAGCGCCCCTCGTCCTTCATGCGAACGTAGAGCTTCACGATGTCGGGGAGCATATGCTCGCCCTCGCCAACGTTGAAGAGATCGAAGAAGTCGGCCACTGGCTCGGGATTATAGGCGCAAGGGCCGCCGCCGATCACCAAGGGATCGTTTTCTCCGCGGTTGGCGGCGCGCAGGGGGATCTCGGCCAGATCCAACATATTCAGCACGTTGGTGTAGCTCATTTCATATTGCAGGGTGAAGCCGAGAAAATCAAATTCGGAGAGGGGATCCTTGCTCTCCAGCGCCACCAGAGGAAGCTGATGGCGCTTCATTTCCTCCTGCATATCCACCCACGGATCAAAGGCTCTTTCGCACCAGATGTCGGGGTCCTCGTTGAGCGCACCGTAGAGCAGGCGCATTCCCAGATTGGACATGCCGATCTCATAGGTGTCGGGGAAGCAGAAGGCAAAGCGGGCCTTCACGCGGCTTTTATCCTTGATCACCTCGCCGTATTCTCCGCCGGCATAGCGGCCGGGCTTGGAGACCGACTTGAGAATGGTGCTGTTTGGAGTGTTTCTTTTCATAGTGTCTCGATAACTGCCTTTCATGGTTTTAGAGGTTTTCCGCAGGGCCTCGGCGCAGGGCGAGGCGGATGCAGAGAAGCGTGACGAGGAGAATCGCGCCCTGGAACAGGAGGGCTGTCAGCATGGGGAGGAGGGGGGCACGCTCGGCGAAGGCCACGGTGAGGTAAACGCCGAGGGCTGCACCTGCCAGCGATGCCAAACGGAGCCAACGGTAGCCCTTCGGGCGCAGACGCGAGATCACGAAGGCGGCGATCACGGCGCGCATCGTGTCTATGCGGCTGCCGTGTGCCACGATTCCGCTGTCGCATAGCTCATGGGAGTTTTCGGATTCGTGGCGCCCCAGCTTCATCACGCGCACAGGCTCCGCATCGGCGGCGCGGCTGTGCTTGAGGAAGGTGTCGTTAAGATTGGGATCGTAGGTTTGAATGGCTACGGCGGTGTCGCATTCTCCCAGCGTGCGGGCCATATCCTCAAAGTTTTGAGAGGTGTGGTATTCGATCTCATAGCTGAGCTTGAGATTGCCGTCGATGGCGGCATACATCAGGCTGGTCTCGCGATTGCGGCGCGCCTCTCTGTCGGTGCTTTCCTTGGGAACGGTCACGCCGTGCCCCGAGAGATAGCTGCCGCTGCCGATGATCAC
Organism: Eubacteriales bacterium; assembly: GCA_045659845.1. Lineage (GTDB taxonomy): Bacteria > Bacillota > Clostridia > Oscillospirales > CAG-272 > UMGS1865. Next base: position 2,365 of record JAZRCQ010000272.1, on the reverse strand, counting down.
GTGGCTGGTGTTGTTCACCACGGCCTCGGTGCCGTCCTTTGCCACCACCGTGAAGGCCACGGTGGGGTCGGAGGCGGTCTTGGGGGCAGCCTGCGCCAGAGAGGCAAGCGTGCCGCCGGTCTTGCGGAAGAGGATTCCCGCCAAGCGCATATCGCGCTTCAGATTTTCCTGATCGCGGAAGGAGATCTGCGTGCATTTGCGAACGGTATACATTTCATCGTCGCGGAAGATCACCGTTTTATGGCCGCCGTATTCCATCACGGATTCCTCGCCCACCAAAGCACAGCCGCGCGCCGTGAGCTTGCGGTTGGCAAGGCAGAGGGGATAAACGTAGAGGAGGGTGCAGGCCGCAGGGGTGGAAAAGAACAGAGCGGCCACGAAGGCATAAACGGCGGCGGCGAAGCGATCGGTGATCACGGCGGCCGTGATCCCGCTCAGAAGTGCCAGCGCCAGCGCGGTGAAGAGGGCCGTGCCGATAGGACGGTGGGCGGAGGAGGATTCGTTGCATCGGCGGAAGAAGCCCATCACGTGGTGGCTCTTGCGGATGCGATAAAGATTGCGATCGACGTCGTCGTTGATGATCTTCACGGTCTTTTTGCCGTAGAGCAGCTTTTCCTTGCGCGGGGAATAGGATTCCAGCGTGTGCTTTTCCTCATTGACGGAGACGATGCGGAACACGCGCATTTCGCTCACCAATCGGAGCGTGTCGCAGATCTCCTGCAAAAGGAGCAGGAACACCAGCGGCAAACCAACGGGGAATTCCGTGCCGGGAGCGGCCGTGAATGCTCCCACTGCCGAATAGATCCATCCAATGGGAAGAAGCAGGGCGTTCACGGAATAGGGGGTGGGGGTGAGGCGGAGCAGGCTTCGGAGTCCTGCCTGAAGCGGGCGAAGGGAAAGAAGCGCCGCGGCGGCGATGAGGATCGGCGGGCAATAGGCGAGGATGGGGAGCGAAAGCCCGAGCAGGGGGCCAAGCTCTGCGGGGATCATCAAAAGCAGGATCACCGTGGTAAAGAGTAGGCGCAGGAGCAGTCGCTTTTTATCGGAGGCGTAGGCCGCAAGGATCCGCTCGGGAGATTCCGTGCCGGTGTATTCCTCGTTTCGATAGCCGAAAGCGGTGCGATAGTGGCCATGCTCGGTCTTGGCGGTCTTTCGGAGATATTCCAGCTTGAGCTTTTTCAGCGTTTCGGAGCCGACAAGGTGGCGAAGCTCGCCATCGTAGCCCAATTCAAAGATCATGGCAAGATCGTCCTCGGTCATGCCGGTCTTTTTTTCCACGCGCTTCATCAAGTCCGCCGAGGTGGGCTCGGAGGCGGAGGCGGCGGGGCTCTTTGATTCGGCAGAAGGGGCGATCGGCTCCTCGGCGGCTACGTCCTCTGCCACGAAATCCTCCATAGCCAGCTTGAAATTGCCGGTTTGCGGAATGGCGGCATCGGGCAGTTCCTCCTGCTTGACGGTGGTCGGATTTTTGCGGGAAGCTCCGGAGGAATGGATGGGCGAGGACTTGGGATTGGCGGCGCCGCGGGGCAGACTCACGCCGGCAGGCTTTTTCTTAGGCGATGCAGGCTTCGGGGTTGCCTCCGGCGCAGGCACGGAGGGCTCGACCGCTTCTGCGATCGGCTCCTTGGCGGGAGCTGCGGGCCTATGAGGCGCAGGCTCCACGCGAACGGCTTCGGCCGCCTCGGATTGCCTGCGGGGCTTGATCACGATGGGCTCGGTTTTTTTCGATGCGGGCACAGCCGGCGCGATCACGATGGGAGTGTCGGGAGACTTTGGTTTCTTGCTCTTTTCCGCGGCTTCAGCCTTGGCGGCGCGTTCGGGCTCCTTGGGAAGAGCAGGGGTGATTTTTTGATCTTTATTTTGCATACTATCCTTTTGTTCGTTGGCGGTGACGCTGATGGGAGCAGACGGCACGGGCTTCCGTTGCGTCGGCTTGGGCGGCGCAGAGGCGCGGGAGGAGGGGGCAACCGCTTTGCGGATCGATCCGACGGAAGGAGTTTCTGCCGCAAGGGGCTCTTTAGCGGCAGGCTCATCCTCAACGATGGGCTCTTCCACGGCGGTGGGTTCCTCCACGGCGATGGGCTCTTCCACGGCGGTGGGTTCTTCCACGGCGATGGGCTCTTCCGCGGCGATGGGCTCTTCCACGGCGATGGGCTCCTCCCCGGCGATGGGCTCTTCCCCGGCGATGGGCTCTTCCGCGGCGATGGGTTCTTCCACGGCGATGGGTTCTTCCGCGGCGATGGGTTCTTCCACGGCGATGGGCTCCTCCACGGCGATGGGTTCTTCCACGGCGATGGGGTCTTCCACGGCGATGGGCTCTTCCCCGACGGTGGGTTCTTCCTCGACGATGGGTTCTTCCACGGCG
>JAZRCQ010000271.1:0-15165 GCA_045659845.1 Eubacteriales bacterium | reverse complement strand
GTTCGACTTATGACCGAAACGGCATTGATGAAGAAGGCCTCGGCGGTCGTGCTGGCGCATAACCATCCGAACGGTCTTGCGATCCCATCGGGGAGCGATCTGGATGTCACCGATCAGCTCAATAATACCTTCCATTTGCTGGGAATTCCGCTGGTGGAGCATCTGGTGATCGCCGATGGACGCTTCATGCCCATTATGAAGCACCACGGCGCGCAAATGCGCCGCTTGGAGCTGGAGCTGAGCATCGAGAGCGTCACCACGGAGCGATTCTATGACGTGGACGAGGCGCAATGGCAATTTCCGCCGATCTTTCCGCCGCGCGTGCAGGCGACGAGAGAGGGATCGGAAGGCGAATCGGTGCATCGCTGATCTTAGCGTAGATAAATCGATCACAATAAATCAGGGGACGGAGAATCAATTCTCCGTCCCCTGATTGCTTTGTGCGGGAGCTCTTCCTTGCAAACGGAATCTTCCTGCTCCTTTCTTGACATTGCGGAGAAAATGTAGTATAATAAGAGAGATATGAAATGAAAAGGGGAAACGATCGCATGAAAAAATTGCTTGCCATCGACGGAAACAGTATCCTCAATCGCGCGTTCTACGGCGTTCGTCCTTTGACCACAAAGGATGGATTTCCCACCAATGCGCTCTACGGACTTGTGAATATGATCACTCGGCAGGCGGAGGCGCTCTCTCCCGATTGCCTTGCCGTTGCCTTTGATCTGAAGGCGCCCACCTTCCGCCATAGGATGTATGATGAATATAAGGCAGGCAGAAAGCCCATGCCCGAGGAGCTGGCGCTTCAGCTTCCCGTGGCAAAGGAGCTTCTCGGCGCCATGGGCTATCGCGTGCTGGCGCTGGAGGGCTACGAGGCCGACGATATTCTGGGCACTCTTGCCGCCATGGCGGAGGGAGAGGACTATGAGGCCTACCTGATGACGGGAGACCGTGATGCGCTTCAGCTGATCAGCGAGCGCGTGCACGTGCTTTTGGCCACCAATTCCGATACGGTGGACATGAACGAGGAGGCCTTTTTCGCCAAATACGGCGTGTCCTCCAAGCAGTTTGTGGACGTGAAGGCGCTCATGGGAGATAGTTCCGACCATATTCCCGGCGTGCCCGGTATCGGAGAAAAAACGGCACTGAAGCTGATCGCGGAATACGGTAGTCTGGATGGCGTATACGAGGCGCTTCCCACCGCGAAGCACACTCCCTCCGTGCGCAAAAAGCTGGAGGAGGGCAAGGAAAGCGCCTATCTTTCTCAGGAGCTGGCGCGGATCTGCCGAGAGGTGCCGCTGGGGCTGACGCTGGAGGAGATCTCTCGCACGGAGGCCGATAAGAGGGCTCTGCGGGAGTTGTTTCTGCGGCTGGAGTTCTCGGGCTTTCTCAAGCGCTTCCTCACCGAGGAGGAGGCCGTTACCGAATCCGTGAGTGAGATCCCCGATATACAGAGCGTGTCGCAGGAGGAGCTGAGGGCGATCCTGAGGAGTGCGGAGACCGTTTCGCTGGATGCGGATGGCGAGGATGCATTCCTGCTTGCGGTGCAGGGAGGCGTTTACCGTTCCGTGGGCGATCTGCAGGGGCTTGTTGGGGAGCTGCACGGAAAAAGGGTGATCTGCTACGATGTGAAGTCCTTGTATAAGCAGAAGCGCACCGCCTGCCTGCGAGAGCTGGAGCTGGTGGATCTGATGCTGGGGGGCTATCTTGCCAATTCCTCCAAGAACAGCTACGGAGCGGAAACGCTGGTGCAGGACTATCTTGCAAGGTCGCTGCCCGACGGTTACCCCCGTGTGGCACTTTTTGAGGCTCTTTGGATGGAGATCGAGGCCCAACTGAGGGTGAGCGGTCAGCTGGCGCTTCTGCAAGAGATCGAAATGCCGCTGGCAGAGGTGCTGGCCGATATGGAAACGGAGGGCTTCTGCATCGATCGGGCGGGAATTACCGCTTATGGCGAAGAGCTGGGCGCGGTTGCCGCGGCGCTGGAGGCGCAGATCCATCTGCAGGCGGGCAGGGTGTTCAACGTGAATTCCCCCAAGCAGCTGGGAGAGGTTTTGTTTGAAACGCTGGGACTGCCGCATGAGAAAAAAACCAAAACGGGATACTCCACCAATGCGGAGATTCTGGAGCGGCTTCGCCCCTATCATCCCATTATTCAGGATATTCTGGACTATCGTCAGGTAACCAAGCTGAGAAGCACCTACACCGAGGGGCTTCTGAAGGTGGCGGACGAGCAGGGAAGGGTGCATACCACCTTCAAGCAGACGGGAACGGCCACGGGGCGGCTATCCTCCACCGAGCCGAATCTGCAGAACATTCCCGTGCGCACCGACATGGGCAAGGAGCTTCGCCGCTTCTTCCTGCCCGACGGCGACGATAGCGTGATCATTGATGCCGACTATTCTCAGATCGAGCTGCGCCTGCTGGCACACGTATCCGAGGATGAGAATATGACCGAGGCCTTTCTCAGCGGTGCCGATATTCACACGTCCACGGCCGCCACGGTGTTTGGAGTGAGTCGGGAGGCGGTCACCCCCGATATGCGAAAGAAGGCCAAGGCGGTGAACTTCGGGATCCTCTACGGCATCGGTTCCTTTTCGCTTTCCGGTGATCTGGGCGTTTCCCGTGCGCAGGCACAGGCCTATATCACCCAGTATCTGGAGGGCTTCCCCGGCGTGGACGCTTATTTGAAGCAAACGATCGCCGAGGCTTACGAAAATGGCTACGTCACCACGTTGTTTGGCCGCAGAAGATATATTCCCGAGCTGTCTGGCAAGAATAAGATGCAGCAGAAGTTCGGCGAGCGGGTGGCCATGAACAGCCCCATTCAGGGGGCGGCGGCCGATCTGATCAAGGTGGCGATGATCCGTGTGCATCGCAGATTGCGGGAGGAGGGGCTGGATGCCAAGCTGATCCTGCAGGTGCATGACGAGCTTCTGATCACCGCCAAGCGTGATTGCGCCGAGCGCGCCGAGAAGCTGCTTCGCGAGGAGATGGAGCGCGCGGCCGAGCTGCGCGTGCCTCTCACGGTGGAGGTTCACACGGGCAAAAATTGGTTTGAGGCCAAATAAGTTCTGCCTCATGGCTGAGGAGACACAGAGAAGGAAGAAGAAATATGAAGCTATCGGAAATCAAAAGGGAGGAGCTGCCGGCTCTGCCCTATGCGGAAAAATTTGCGATTCTGGAGCGCGGGATCTGCGACGACGGTCAAAGCTCCGACTATGCGCTTTTGCTGGGCACCAAACCGCAATATGCATTGGAGCGCGCTCTTGCGGCAGCCGCCCTTTATCGGGCCGGAAGAACGAAATTCATCGTGCCCAGCGGCGGCGTGGAATGGGATCTGCCCGACGGAAGGCGGCTTTCGGAGGCTCTCTATATGAAGGAGATCCTTATGGAGCAGGGGGTTCCCGAGTCGGCGATCCTTTTGGAAAACGAGGCCACCACCACGCGGGAAAACATGATCTACGGCGTGCTGCAGATCAACCGTCACGCGAGGTTCAAGACTGCCAAGCGCGTGGCGATCGTCACCTCTCGCAACCATATGAAGCGAAGTCTGGCGCTTGCCAAAGCTTTTCTGCCTCGCATGGCGGAGATCTCCTCCTATCCTGCGGAATACCAAGCGGATGCCGAGAGCCGATTGGCCTCCGAGGTGTATCGCAAAATGGCCGATACCGAACTGCGCCTGCTGAAGGATCTGGTGACCGATGGGATCGCGGAGGATTTTGAGCTGTAATCAAAAAGAGAACGTTTGAAAGGTTTGTTCTCTTCAGGACAGCTTCATGTACGCGTTCCCTGCCGACGGGAAAGAAACATAAATTTTTTATTGTTCCCAATAAAAAATGAAAACACGGAAACCGCAGATTGATTTTCTGCGGTTGCCGTGCTATAATAGAAGTATGGAATTGGTTTGACGTTCATTTGTGGCTTGTGATAAAGGAGATTGTTATGAGAGCACCATTTCAAATACTTGCAATCCCATATAAATATGAGAACGGAACGCCTATATATTGTGTTTTACATCGTTCAGATCATGACCAATGGCAATTTATCGCCGGAGGCGGCGAGGATAAAGAAACGCCCAAAGATGCAGCAAAAAGGGAAATCATAGAAGAAGGCGGTGTGGCTGTGGATCATATTATTTCACTACAGTCAATGTGTCACATTCCCGTTGAAATATTCCCTCGCAGGCACCTTTACGGTTGGTCTGATGACATGTATGTCGTTCCCGAGTATTCATTTGGCTTTGAATGCGCCGACGAGCTTGTTTTATCTCATGAACATACAGAACTTGTTTGGCTTCCATACAAAGAAGCAAGAGAAAGATTGCAATGGGATTCTAACAAGACTGCTTTATATGAATTGAATTGCATATTATCAAAACAACACGATAAATGATTTCTTAGCACCAAGGCTTCCTTTACAAAAGGAAGCCTTGGTGCATTTATTTATGCCTTGTCAATTTTCCCGACAAGCACTGTGTTGGTGGATGCAAATGCAAAAATACGGCATGCCTCTTTCGAGATATGCCGTATTCTTGAAAACTGTCCTTTAGGGGAACTCTAAAAAACGGTCTCTTTTCGTATTCACGGACGGGGATCGCAGTAGCCTGCCATCAGCTCCAGGCGGCGAAGGGAGCAGGCACCCGTTTGCGAGGTGACGCGGTCGCCGTTGCAAAAGAGCAGAAAGGTTGGAATGCTTCGCACGCCGTAATCCTCGGCCAGCTCGGGGTGGGCGTCCACGTCCACGCTGCAAAGCTTCACGGCGGTGGCTGAGGCCTCCAGCTGGCGCCAAGGTCGCTCCATCGCGCGGCAGGAGGGGCATCGTTCGGCCTCAAATTTCACCAGCGTGGGAAGGGGACTGTCCAAAACCTCATGCTTGAAATTTTGAGGATTGAGAATGACTGTCATAAAAAACTCCTTTTTTATGAACAGTATGGCTTTGGTGCGTTTGGATTATTCCTCGGCAGAGAGGGTGATGATCACCACCTCGCGCGGATTGAAGATGCGCGGGATGCGAGTGTGGTCGCCAACGCCGCGGCTGATCACGCACCTGCCGTCCAGAAGGCCCGACGTGTATTTGGGAAGCAAGCCCTGCCCGGGGGCATAAACGCCGCGACCGAAGAAGCGCCAGTGTCCGCCGTGGGCATGACCGCTCACAACGAGGTCGGCATTCAGCTCCTTGAGATAGGGAAGATAGTATTCGGGATGATGGCAAAGAACCAGCCTCACCTCGGCCGCGTCGGCTTGCAGGAGCTTCAGGATCTCCGCATCCGGACGATTTTCACGACCGTTGATCCCCGAGGTGATACCGCAAACCGTCAGCTCTCCGTCGGTGTAGATTGCATTGTCCAGAAGGATCGCTCCTGTTTCCGCCACGGCCGCGCGATAGGAGTCGGGCACGGGCACGGGAATGGGGTGGCGGAAGGGATTTCCGCGGTGGTAGCACTTGATCTCATGGTTGCCGAGAGAATAGAAGGTGGGAGCAAGCCCCACGCAGGCGCGCAGAAAGCGAAGCGGCTCGGCGGCGCCCTCGTTGATATGATCGTCGTCGGTGAGATCTCCCGCCACAAGGATGAGATCGGGGCGCTCGCGGCGCAGGATCTCTGCGGTGGGCTCCCAAGGATTGTCGTGGAGATCACTTACGAGTGCAATGCGCATGGGACGCTTGAATTTTGCATTTCGGATCTGATAGCGAGTGGTTTTCAGCATGGATTTTGGCTTCCTCTCTTTGATTTTCTTCAGGATGATCAGCAGGAGCAGGGCGGCGGCGCAACCGAGAACAGCACCGCAGAGATCGGTCAGTACGTCCAGAATGTCGCCGGCTCTGCCTTTGTCCGAAAGCTTTTGATAGATCTCGTCGGCCACGGCAACAGTCAAGGATGAGCCCAATGACACGGCGCTTCTGACGACCGTTGACAGAGACCACGTGCTGACCAGCAGCATCGTGAATGCGGCGAGGGAGGCGAATTCGGCGGCGTGAGCCAGATTGCGGACTGTCGGCTCCATGCGAGCCACCGTTTCGGCCTGCTGCTCGGGAGTATCCTTTCTATAGCTCGGCACGGTGGTCATGGCGACCACGTGGGTGACCTGCTTGCTGAGCCCCGAGGATTCCTCAGCCGATTGAGCGGAAAGACCGAAGATCATCCAGAGCTGGAGGCAGATCAGAAGTCCCAGCAGGATGCGAGTGATCCATTTTTTCATAAAAACTCCTTTTTTGCAATTCTGCCTTTATTATACTATACTCCGTTTGATTTTTCAAGTCCTTTTTATCGGTAAAGCAGAAGCAAGGCCAGCCATAGGAGTAGCTCGCGATCGGCCTCCCGATGAGAAAGCAAGAGGATCAATCCCAAAAGCAGAAGGCGGTCGTCCTGCTCTGCGATGGGGAGCGGTGCCGGGGGCTCGGTCTCCTTTCGCGGAGGCGGAGCAACGGGGAGGGGCGGGGACGGAGGCTCGGGCTGTTTATGGAAGGCATATCCGCTATATTGAGCGGGCGGCTCGGTGTGCCGTCCTGCAGATGGGGAAAAACGGGAATACACGGCCTTGCCTCCTCATTTCAGATTTTTCAGCAGGAGGCCCATATGGGAAACCTGCAGAAGTGTGTCCACGGCGCGTTGTCGCTCGGGAGAAAGAAAGGGCTTCAGGGCCAGCAAAAGGGCTTCTCGCCTTTGCTCGGGAGAGGCTTCCCGAGGAGGCGAATCGGAGGAGGCGGAGAGCATGGGCTTCACTGCCGACAGCATATGAGGAAGCTTTTCCATCAGCGCGGGATTCCCAAGCAGGGAAGCAATGCCGGGAGCGATAGTCCCTCCGGAATCCTCCCCCGACGAGAGGGAGGCTGCCATCTCGCGAAGACGCTCTGCCACGGCGGGATTGCCCAGCAGGGAGGAGAGAAGCTCCGCCGGTGCTGCGCCGCCTTGCGCGGACTCCATGGAGTGCCTCCGTCAGGTGCGCCGTCGGGAGGAGTCCTTGTAGTCGCTGTAAACGCGGTTCAAGCGCGCGAGATCCTCCTCGGTGGCATTCTGCAGGGTGGCGCGAAGGGCTTCAAGATGAGCCGTGTCCAGTCCGAGCGCCTGCGGAGAAGCTCCCAGCTCTGCGGCGATCCTGCCAACGAGATCGGTGAGCTGGGCGTCGTTGAGATTCAGAATTCTGTTTAAGGCTTTTTGGTCGATTTGCATATGCAATCCCTCCTTTCATGGTTATCAACAGTGTATGCATCGGTGAAAAAGAGCGTGAAAAAATTGCCGACGGGGTAGACAAACCGATAAAAAAATGGTATAATAAACATGGTTAATTGAAATTGGGCTCAAGGGGAGGAAAAAACATGGAGCTATTGATTCTATCGGATTCCCACGGCTCCATGCGGAATCTGCGCGAGGCGGTCGGCCGACAGCTGCGGAGACCGGAATGGATCCTTTTCTTGGGGGATGGGCTGAGAGATATTTCGGATCCGGCGCTTGAGATCTCGCAGATTCTGGCCGTGCGGGGAAATTGCGATCTGTTTTGGGGAGATTCTGCCCCTGCCGATCGTCTGCTTCCCTTGGGAGAGCATCTTGCCTTTCTCACGCACGGGGATCGCTATCGCGTGAAATATGGGCTGGAGGAGCTGAAGCTTGCCGCCGCAGAACGGGGAGCGGATCTGGTGCTTTACGGCCACACCCACACCCCTGCATTGGAGATCCTTCCTGTGGGAACGCTCGTTGGGGAGCGGAGGCTGGAGCGCCCGATGTATCTTTTCAATCCGGGAAGCATCGGCGGTGGCTCCTTCGGAACGCTCACCCTGCAGGGCAAGAGCGTGCTGTTTTCGCACGGCAGGATATAAAAAAGAGACCGTTGCAAGCAACGATCTCAGTTTTTGATTCAAACGGTGGCGGGCTCCTCTGCCTCATCGGCGGACTCTGCCTGCTCCTCCTCTGCAAGCGCGGCCTCGTAGGCCTCGATCACAGCTGCCTCAAGCATCCCTCTGAACTGCGCGTTGATGGGATGTACGATATCCCGATAGGTTTCATCCGGATTCTTGCGGCTGGGCATCACGATGAAGAATTTGTCTCTCGCGTTGATGATCTTGATATCGTGAACGGCGAGTTGACCGTCGAAGGTCACGGAAACGATGGCCTTCATGGGGCTGTCATTGAACAGCTTTCTGATTTTGATGTCGGTGATTTGCATGGCGATCTCCTTATGATTGGTTTGTGTTGAATTGCCGATTTGCTTGTCCGTATATAGTATAACGGGCTTTTGTGATAATTATTCAATGAATTGTGGGATTTTTCGTGAATACGGGAAATTTTTCACCGGATTTTAGGCCGAGGAATAGAATGTGATAGGAGTGCGGTGAGAGAAAGGGGCGATGATATGGCATTGCAGAATACACATTACGGTTATCAGACGTTGCAGGAGCTGCTGTCGGGATGCCGAAGGATCTTTTTTATCGGAATCGGCGGCGTGAGCATGTGCTCTCTGGCCGAGATGACGCTGGAGGACGGATGCGAGGTTTGCGGCTCGGATCGCTCTGAAAGCGAGCGTTTGGAGCGCCTGCGGGAGCTGGGGGCAGAGATCTATATTGGTCATGATGCCGCTCATCTGGAGGGCGTGGATGCCGTTGTCTACACGGTGGCGATCGACGAGAATAATCCGGAATACCGAGCGGCCACGGAGCGCAATCTGCCCAGGATCTCCCGCTCGGACTACCTTGGATATCTGATGATGCGCTTCCGCCATCGCATCGGGATCGCGGGAACGAACGGAAAAAGCACCACCACAGCATTGTGTGCGCATTTTCTGGAAAAAGCGGTTCATCCCACCGTGCTGTGCGGCGCAGAGGCGGAAACACTGGGGAACTCCAGCTGCAGGCTGGGGAAGGATCGCGAGGTGATGGTTTTCGAGGCCTGCGAATATATGGATTCCTTCCTTGATTTCAATCCTACGCTGGCAGTCCTGCTCAACGTGAGCTTGGATCACGTGGACTATTTTGAAAGCTTGGAGCAGATGGAGTCCTCCTTCCTGAAATTTGCGGGGCGAACGGGGGAAGCGGGCATGGTGCTATACAATGCCGACGATCCCGAGCTCTGCCGCGCCATGGCCGATTATCGAGGGAAGACCTTGACCTACGGCTTTCAGAACGAGGCGGACTTCACGGCGGAGAACGTGATCGTTGTGGGCGGAAAGCGGCAGTTCTCCTTCTGCTATCGGGGAGAGGAGCTGTGTCGATTGAAGCCGCAGCTGATCGGAGAATATCAGATCTACAACACGCTGGCCGCCGCGGCCGCTGCATATTTGAGCGGTGTGGAGCCGCAAGATTTGGCTGAACGGATCACCTCCTTTGTGGGCGTGCATCGCCGCATGGAATACGTCGGAACGCTGAATGGGGCCGATGTGATCTCGGATTATTCGCATCATCCCGTGGCTATCGAGGCAGTTTTGAAGAACCTCAAGGATCTTGGCTACGAGCGCGTTCTCTGCGCCTTTCAGCCGCACACCTTCAGTCGAACGAAGGGGCTTCTTGCAGAGTTTGCTGAGGCGCTGGGCGGCGCCGATCGGGTGTATCTGGCCGATATTTATGCGGCGCGCGAGCAGAACGAGAGCGGGATCTCCTCCGGAGATCTGGCAGAGCTGATCGGTGAAAAGGCCTCCTATTGCGGGGATTTTGCCACACTTGCCTGCGCTCTCAAGCGCGAGGTGCGGCAGGGAGATCTGCTTCTGGTGATGGGAGCGGGCGACGTGGAGCAGGTGTTCCCACTGATCGGATTGTCCTGATAAATGAAAAAAGCACCCTGAAATCGCTTAAAAACAGCGATTTCAGGGCTTTTTTAGACTCTATTATTAGAATGAATTTAATTCTTGTTCTAAATTACACGATTTGGAAGATGAAGAATTCCAGATATTCGGTTTCGGGAACGTTCCAGAGAATGGGGTGGCCGGGGGATTGCTGTCTGGCCTCGATCTGCCGCAGTCCGACGCCCGCATCCTCGGCGGCGTTGTGGATCATCTGCTTGAAGTAGGTCTCGGTCATGAAGTGAGAGCAGGAGCAGGTTGCAAGATAGGTGCCTCTCTTCATCATCTGCATGGCGCGGCGGTTGATCTCGCGGTAGCCCTTGATGGCGTTTTTGAGGGTGTCGCGGCTCTTGGTGAAGGCGGGGGGATCCAGAATCACCAGATCGTAGTCGAAGCTTTTTTGCTTGGCGGCCTCGGTGAGCAGCTCGAATACATCAGCGCAAATAAAGTCCATTCGGTCGGAGAGCCCGTTTCGCTCGGCATTGCGCTTGGCGGTGGCCAGTGCATCGGCGGAAATGTCCACGGCGGTGACGTGCGCGGCGCCGCCCATAGCGGCGTTCAGAGCGAAGGAGCCGGTGTGGGTGAAGCAGTCCAGCACGCGCTTGCCCTTGGCAATGGAGCAGATGGCGCGGCGGTTGTATTTCTGATCGAGAAAGAAGCCGGTCTTTTGTCCGTTGATATAGTCCACCTCGTAGCGGACACCGTTTTCCACGATCTCGGTGATGCCGCTCTCATCGCGGATCAGCCCCTCTTCCTCGTAGAAGGCGCAGTAGCGTTCCATCCCCTCCAGATCGCGGATGGCAAGGTCGTTGCGCTCGTAAAGCACGCGGACAGGACAGTCGAATTCCTCGCGGAGAAGCTTCACAAGGAGACGGTAGAGCAGAGGGCGGCGCCGCTTGATCCCGAGGGACAGCACCTGCGCCACCAGAACGTCGCCGAAGCGATCCACGGTGAAGCCGGGGAAGGCATCTGCCTCGCCGAAGATCAGGCGGCAGCAGGAGAAATCCTGCTCGCCCATCACGGTGCGGCGATATTGCAGCGCCCAGCGGAGCTTGCGCTCCCAAAAGGCCTCGTCGAAGGTGTCGTTTGCATTCTTGGAAACGATGCGAACGCGGATCTTGGAATGGGAATTATAGAAGCCTGTGCCGAGATATTTGCTTTTATCCGAATAAACGTCGCAAAGCTCGCCGTCGCAGAGGTCGCCGAGGGTGGCTGTTACCTCGTCGGCATACACCCAAACGTGGCCGCCGCGAAGAAAGGCCGCTCCCTTTTCGGTTACGGTGATGCGAGGAAAGGTTCTCATTTTTTTGCCTCCTTTTGAGGGGTTTTTTAGATTATAGCATAAAATGCCCGAAAACGCCCTTCTGTTCACATAAAATTAACATATCGAATTCTGCCATTACCTTGCTTTTTTCTGAAAAAAAAGGTAAAATATAATGGTTTGGCAGCCCTTGATCGGGAATAGCCGAGCCTTGAATGATTCGAGTAAAGGATGCATAAGAGAAACAGCATGTTAGAACTGAAAAACGTATCTTATAAAACACCGGACGGCAAGGAGATCGTGCGGGATGTGAGCCTGCAGATCAACGATCGGTTTGTGGCGGTCACGGGGCCCAACGGAAGCGGAAAATCCACGTTGGCCAAGCTGATTGCCGGGATCTATATGCCCACGTCGGGGCAGATCCTGCTGGACGGAGAGGATATCACCTATCTTTCCATCACCGAGAGAGCTCGCCGCGGCATCAGCTTTGCCTTCCAGCAGCCCGTTCGCTTCAAGGGGATCACGGTGAAGGATCTGATATCGTTGGCGGCGGGCAAGGACATCACGGTGTCGCAGGCCTGCGAATATCTGGCTGAGGTTGGCCTTTGTGCCAAGAACTATATCAACCGCGAGGTGGACGCCTCTCTTTCGGGAGGAGAGCTGAAGCGGATCGAGATCGCCATGATCAACGCGAGAGGAACCAAGCTCTCGCTTTTCGATGAGCCCGAGGCGGGGATCGACCTTTGGAGCTTCAGCAATCTGATTCAGGTGTTCCGCAGTATGTATGAGCGCACCAAGGGAACGATTCTGATCATTTCGCATCAGGAGCGGATCCTCGACATTGCGGACAAGGTGATCGTGATCGCGGGCGGCGTTGTTTCGGCCTACGGCAATAAAGCGGATATTTTGCCCGAATTGCTGAATGCGCAGGCCGGATGCCGTTTTACCAAGGAGGACAACTGATGGATTCGATTCAAAAAACGCTACTGGAGCAGGTGGCCGACCTGCACGACGTGCCGCAGGGAGCTTACTCTCTGCGCATCAACGGACAGCTTCACGGCAAAAACGATTCGGAAAACATTTCCATCGTGAAAAAAGAGGATAAGCCCGGCATTGATATCTATATCAAGCCCGGCACCAAGAGGGAAAGCCTGCATATCCCCGTGCTTCTCTCCCAGAGTGGGATCAAGGAGCTGGTGTATAACGATTTCCACGTTGGCGAGGATTGCGACGTGACCATTGTGGCGGGCTGCGGAATTCACAACAGCGGAAGCAAGGAAAGCGAGCATAGCGGCGTTCACGCTTTCTACGTAGGCAAAAACGCCCGCCTCAAATATGTGGAAAAGCATTACGGACAGGGCGACGGCAACGGGAAAAACGTGATGAATCCCACCACCGTGCTGGAAATGGCGGAGGGAAGCTACGTGGAAATGGAGACCACGCAGATCAAGGGCGTGGATTCCACCCGCCGCTCCACCACGGCAACGCTGGGCGATGGTGCCACCCTGATCGTGAAGGAAAAGATCATGACTCACGGTGAGCAGTTTGCCGAAACTGCCTTTACGGTGAACCTCAATGGCGCGGATTGCGGCACTCACGTGGTGTCCCGTTCGGTGGCCAAGGATCGCAGCCGTCAGAGCTTTATTTCTCACGTCAACGGCAACAACCGCTGCTCGGGACACACCGAGTGCGATGCGATCATCATGGATGACGCAGTGGTCACGGCGGTTCCCGAGATCGAGGCCAAGCACGTGGATGCATCTCTCATTCACGAGGCGGCTATCGGAAAGATCGCCGGCGAGCAGCTGATCAAGCTGATGACGCTGGGCTTGACCGAGAAGGAAGCCGAAGAGCAGATCGTTAACGGTTTTCTGAAGTAAATAAAAGCCATGCGCCTCGCATGAATTCGGAAGAATTCTGCGGGGCGCTCCTTTTTTTGATCGGGGAGAGGAGGTGTGGCAGAGTCGGACTCGGAAAAAGGAAAAGAGCGGCGGAAAGGCTGCATAAAGGCACTTGAAACGCTTTTTGGAATGGAATTTACAAAAAAGAAACAAATTGGAAACTCAAATGTCAAAAATGAGCCCAAATTGTGCATTTTGTCAAAATGTAGAAAAAAGGTGCTTGAATTTGTTCAAGGTGAACAAATGATTCTGTCGAAAACGAGAGAAAAAGGAGGTCGCAGCAATTTTGCGAAGAGTAAGTATAACTTACCTATCGATTTTTTAGGCGAAATATCACGCGAATCATATTGAAATATTGCACAAAAAGATGGTTTTTAGGCGTGATATTAATAAAAATACCGTAAATAAAATTTACCACATGGTTTTTGATGGCTCGGTCGGATTTTTGCAAGAAAAAAACTTTTTAATTTTTTGTAAATTTCCGAGCTCGGGAAGGTGAAAAAAGAGGCGAAATCAAGGCGCTTTCGTGAGGATTCCGTGAAGGTTTTTCTTGACAGACGGAGGGTTTTGTGGTAATATATAATAGTAATTTAAGGCATACCTTTGCCCAAATCCAAGGAAATGAGTCTCAGAGCCTCCCCCAAAGCGGTTTTCTGTTGTTGTCGATCGCCGTCGGCACGAGAGGATCCTGCGAAAGAGGAGGGAAGAGCGAGCGAGGGAATGCCCGGAATGATTTTTTTCAGGAGGAAACACAAATGGGAAAGAAGAAATTCACAAGAATCGCTAGTTTTGCTTTGGCATTGTTGCTTCTTGTGAGCGGTGCTGTGATGAGCGTAAGCGCAAACAGCAGCGTTACCGACAAGTCGATTGAAGACTACATCGATCTGTTGGGCATCAAACCGTACGAAGAGTACGTGGAGAGAAACTTCAAGGGTGTGGAAGTTGCCTCGAAGACGATCTCCTTTGATGCCACCAAGGATTGGGTTTTCAAGAACAACAACGGCGACACCGTTGAAATGAAGGGCGGCGTTTGGACGCTGACCACTGCCGCGGGCGTATCCTACACCGAGGAACAGGTGAAGGCTGAGGGCTCCGGCTTCAATTTCAACGATTACGTTCACTTTGAAACTAAGGAGGGCGTCACCGCTCTCTACACGCCCGGCCTCGGATCCACCACTTGGATGCTGGATCTGGCAGCCTCCGGTGTTACCGGCGCGGCAATCTACAACATCACGCTGAACTACTACCCCGTGGTGAACAAGACTGCCTCTGTGGAGCGTGAGTTCTATATCAACGGCGAGGTGCCTTTCTCCGAGGCGCGCGCTCTGACGCTTCCGAAGCGCTGGAGCTCTTATATGAGTGACGGTTCCACCGTTCTCACTGCAACCGTGGTTCCCTCGAAGCAGCTTCAGAAGAGCGAGGGAAGCGTGGAGAAGGCGGCTGAGAAGCTGATGGCTGATGCGCAGGCACTCGGCCTGGTTGCAGGTCTCGCCTCCGACGGCAAGACGGTGACGATCGAGCAGCCCATGGTGGTGAACTCCGCGATCTCCGCCTTCCTGGAGGAGCATAGCATCCGCTTCTTCATCACCGATAAGCTGGAGAACGAGCTTCGCCCCACCATGAAGCAGGATCCTACTTGGATGTCCTACACCATGCGCGACAGCTCCGGCTACTACACCAATCCTCTCGGCTTTGTGATCACTCCCGATGAGAGCGGCAAGGTTGCACTCACGCTCAAGGGCGTGAACGAGCCCGCTCTGCTTTCCTCCATCGTTCTGGAGCCTGCCTTCGAGGCACAGAGCTACGAGGCATACGTGCAGGCTCTGCAGGCCGTTCCCGGTTTGGATATGACTGCAGGCACCGACAGCGTGAAGATCGAGGGTGAGTACACCGTTCACACCTCCACCAACGTTGTTTACCCCGTTGAGGACCGCACCGATGCGCTCACCTCTCCTGCCGACACGGGCAGAACGCTTCTCAACACCATCGGTACCGAGAAGTGGGAGACCTCCGGTCAGTGGGTGCAGTATAAGTTCACGGTGAACGACTCCGGTATGTATGATATTTACAGCCGCTTCAAGCAGAGCTACCTCGACGGTATCTACGTGTGCCGTATGCTCATCATCTCCACCGAGGGCTATGCCGATGCAGCTGCCTATCAGCCCGCGAAGGGCAACCCCGCCGGCTACTACAACGGCGTCCCCTTTGATGAAGCCACCAAGCTTCGTTTTGATTACGA
>JAZRCQ010000270.1:0-4307 GCA_045659845.1 Eubacteriales bacterium | reverse complement strand
GAAACCGTGGTTATATTCTTTTGCAAGCTCTTCGGCTTTTGCGATTGAACCTTTCATTCCTTCACTTCCGGGGGTGAGAACGATTTCTGCGCCATATGCCGAAAGAAGATTTCTTCGTTCAATGCTCATTGTGTCGGGCATAACAAAAATTGCCTTGTAACCCTTTGATGCCGCAACTGCCGCAAGACCGATGCCTGTGTTTCCGCTGGTGGGCTCGATTATTACAGAGTCGGGAAAGAGCTTTCCGCAGGCTTCGGCATCTTCGATCATTGATTTTGCAATGCGGTCTTTTGCGCTTCCTGCCGGGTTGAAATATTCGAGTTTCGCAACGAGTGTTGCTTGGAGATTATTGGCTTTGTTGTAGTTTGTAAGCTCCAAAAGGGGTGTTGAACCGATGAGGTCGGTTATGGATTTTTTGATGTTCATATTGATAACTCCTTTTTTGAAAATTTGTGTTGTCTTTGCAACAAGAACAACACGAGAAAGTCTAAAAGGGCTGCAAAACAGCCCTTTTATGTATGGAGTTTATTTTCTGTTGATTACTGCTTTTGCTTTTTCAACAATGGTCTTGGTGTCGAGCCCGTAGATTTCGAAGAGCTTTGCAGGTACGCCTGAACGACCGAATTCGTCGCGTGTTCCTACTCTTTCCATAGGAACGGGGCAACCTTCGACAAGAACTTCGGCAACGGCACTGCCGAGACCGCCGATGATGTTGTGTTCTTCGGCTGTAACGATTGCGCCTGTTTCTTTTGCGGCTTTGAGGATTATGTCGCGGTCGATGGGCTTGATGGTGTGGATATTGATCACAGCCGCGTCGATGCCCTCCTCGGCCAGCAGCTTCTTGGCCTCCAGAGCCATGCCAACGGTGAGACCGGAGGCGATGAGGGTGACGTCCTTACCGTCGGCCAGACGAACGCCCTTGCCCAGCTCAAACTTGTAGTCGGGGCGATCGTTGATGGTCTCCACGGCGAAGCGGCCGAAGCGGAGATAGAAGGGGCCGTCGGTGGTGATAGCCGTTTCCACAGCTGCCCTGGCCTCCACGGCGTCGGCGGGATTCACGATGGTCATGCCGGGGATGGTGCGCATCAGCGCGATATCCTCGTTGCACTGGTGGGTGGCACCGTCCTCACCAACGGTGATGCCGGCGTGGGTGGCGCCGATCTTCACGTTGAGGTGGGGGTAGCCGATGGAGTTTCTCACCTGCTCAAAGGCTCTGCCTGCGGCAAACATGGCAAAGCTGGAGGCGAAAACGGTCTTGCCCGTGGTGGCAATGCCTGCCGCCACGCTGATCATATTGCCCTCGGCGATTCCGCAATCGAAGAATCTTTCGGGGAATGCCTTCTTGAATTTCACGGTCTTGGTGGCCTCTGCCAGGTCGGCATCCAGCACCACAAAATCATATTTTTCGCCAAGCTCGGCCAAAGCGGAGCCGTAGGCCTCTCGGGTTGCGATCTTATCTGCCATTTCCGTATCCTCCTTAGTTCTTCAGCTCGGCCAGGGCCTGTGCATACTGCTCGTCGTTGGGAGCGGCACCGTGCCAGCTCACCTTGTTTTCCATGAAGGAAACGCCCTTGCCCTTCACGGTCTTGGCGATGATCGCCGTGGGCTTGCCCTTCACGGTCTTGGCCTCCTCAAAGGCCTTTTCGATCTCCTCGAAGCAATGGCCGTTGATGGAGATCACGTGGAAGCCGAAGGCCTCCAGCTTTTTATCGTGGGGCGTGGGATTCATAACCTCCTCCACGCTGCCGTCGATCTGCAAGCCGTTCCAGTCCACGATCAGGCAGAAGTTGTCCAGCTTATAGTGAGAGGCAAACATGCAAGCCTCCCAAACCTGTCCCTCCTCGCTCTCACCGTCGCCAACCACGGTGTAAACGCGGTAGTCGTCGCCGGAGATCTTGGCGGAGAGTGCCATGCCTGCGGCGGAGCTGATGCCGAGGCCCAGAGAGCCGGAGGACATATCCACGCCGGGGGTGAGCGTCATATCGGGGTGTCCCTGCAGGCGGGAATCGATCTTTCTGAGGGTTTGCAGCTCCTCAACGGGGAAGAAGCCGCGGTTTGCCAGCACGGAATAGAGAGCGGGAGCGCAATGGCCCTTAGAAAGCACAAAGCGATCGCGATCGGCCTTGCGGGGATCGGCGGGGTCTACGTTCATTTCGGAAAAATAGAGATAGGTGAGCACGTCGGTGATCGAAAGAGATCCGCCCGGATGGCCGGATTTGGCGGCGTGCGTGGCCTCGATGATACCTGCGCGCACCTTGGCGGCGGTGTCCTTCAGCATTTGCAATTTCGTTGCTTCCATGAGAATCCTCCCAAGATTTAATATTACTCCTTTATTATAATTCAACCGGCCCGAAAAGTCAAGACGTTCGGAAGATTTTGACGTCCCTATGCCAAAGTTTCTCCGAAAACAGCAATATCGTCCCCTTTTTTATCAATTTTGTGCTTGCTTTTCAAAATATCCGTGTTAGAATAAAGCTAAGGAGACCTCTCCGAATTTTCGATATCAAGCAAGGAGGCATACTATGAATCAACCTGCACTCTACGGTGGAGCTCCCACCAAAACCACGCCCTACGGCACCGGCCGCCGCTTTGGAAGAGAGGAGCTTGCCAATCTGGAGGAAGCCCTCGAGCAAAACACGCTCTTCTATTGGAAGGGGAATATGACCAAGCGCTTCTGTGCCCGCTTCGCCGAGCTCTACGGCGTGCCTCATTGCGTGGCCACCTCCTCGGGAACCGCCTCCATCCACGTGGCACTCGGCGCTCTTGGCATCGGCCCCGGCGACGAGGTGATCACCTCGCCCATCACCGATATGGGCTCTCTCATCGGCATCCTCTATCAGAATGCCATCCCCGTGTTTGCCGATCTGGATCCCCATTCCTACAATATGACCGCCGAGACCGTGGCAGCCAAGATCACCCCCCGCACCAAGGCCGTGGTGGTGGTGCATCTGGCAGGCAATGCCGCCGAGATCGATCGGATCGTGGAGGTTGCCCACGCCCGCGGTATCTACGTGATCGAGGACTGCGCCCAGACCTATTGCTGCAAATACAAGGGACGCTACGTTGGCACCTTCGGCGATATCGGCTGCTTCAGCCTCAACGATTTCAAGCATATCTCCGCCGGCGACGGCGGCATGGTGATCATGAATGATCCGGAGCTCTACTACAAGGCCCTGATGTTTGCCGATAAAAACTTCAACCGTCTCGGCAAGGAGATCGTGAAGAACGTGCCCACACTTGCCCCCAACTACCGCATGAACGAGCTGACCGCCGCCGTTGGTCTGGCGCAGCTGGAAAAGGTGGAGGACATCTGCGCCCGCCGCCATGCCTACGGCGAGAGGCTGAACGCCGCCCTGCAGGACATTCCCGGAATTTTGCCCCATAAGATCCTTCCCGATTGCGAAAGCTCTTATTGGTTTTATATGTTCCGCATCGACGAGAAGGAGCTTGGCGCCGACCGCGCAGAGTTCGTTCGCGCGCTGAAGGCCGAGGGCATCACCGCTTTCGAGGGCTACATCCCCTCCTGCGTCTACCAATACGATCTGTTCCGCAACGGCACCGTTTATCCCGGAGGCTCCTCCTATCCCTTCGACGGCACCCACGGCGCTCCCATTCAGTATCGCGATGGCGATTGCCCCGTGGCCGAGGAGATCCTTGCCACCTGCGTGAAGCTGGTGGTGGACGAATTCCACACCGAGCAGGATCTGGCCGACACCATTGCCGCCATCCGCAAGCTCTGCGCCTACTTCAGAGCCCGTCGCGGCTGATCCGGCCGAAAAATCAAGCCGGCCCAAAGGCGGCGGAGACCGAACGTCTCCGCCGCCTTCGACTGTAGAAAAAGCGACCGCGTTTCGTCAGCTTACAAGGTTGTTTCCTAAGGACTTTTAGGTTTTTAAAAGGACAACCCTACCGTCTCGCTTCGCGACCCACCTCCCCTAATTTAGGGGAGGCAATTTAGTAAGTGCAGCTTTCAAAATGTAGCGTTCTAACCCCAATGCTTTCACGGAATATTGGTTAGAGGCAGTGCATCTCGAAAGGCGCCCCTTTTTAAAGGGGAGCTGGCGCCGAATAGGCGACTGAAGGGTTGTAGAAGAAAGTTTTTTGCTTTTCAAAGACAACCCTCCCGCCTCGCCAAGCTCGGCACCTCCCCTTACACAGGGGAGGCATATTTAGAAAGCAAAAGGCTTGAAATTTGGTTTGCTAACTCTAAAATTGTTGCAGATTCTTAGTTAGGGGAACAGCAGTTTGGAAGGCTCCCCTATGCAAGGTGGAGCTAACGTTTCACTACTGAAGGGTTGTCCTCTAAG
>JAZRCQ010000269.1:0-7477 GCA_045659845.1 Eubacteriales bacterium | reverse complement strand
GACGGCTTTCTCTACAACATGGTTCGCATCATCGTGGGAACGCTGGTGGAGGTTGGCGAGGGCAAGCTTGCGCCCGAGGAGATCGAGGAGATCACCGCCGCGCGGGATCGGAGTCGGGCAGGCTCCACCGCACCGGCGCAGGGGCTCTATCTGAATCGGGTGCTTTATCCCGAGGAGCGGCTTTTGCCGGAATGGGAGGGAGATCGGTGAAAAGAATCGGGCAAAGCAAAAAGCTTCCGAAGGGAGTCTCTGCGGAAGCACCGCTGAATCCCTATTATGAGGCCGTTTCCGATCGCTACGGAGTGGCTCAGGTGGTGCTTTATCTGGTGCTTCTCGCCTTTGTTGCCGTTTCCTTCTTGGGCAATACGGGGCTGATCACCTATGAAAATCTTTATTATTTCGTGAAGGATCTGAACGCCTCGGCAGAGCAGATCGACGTGCTTCGCACCGATGCGCTCAGCTATCCGGCATCCGAATCGCCGAGCTTCACGCTCTACCGCCAAGGACTTGCGGTGGCGGGGAACACGTCGGTCACCGTTTTTTCGGCAGGCGGCAGGCAAACGGTGAGCAGCACCGTTCAATATCAGATGCCAACGGCGGTGGGCTCGGGGAAATATCTTCTGGTCTACGATCTGGGCGGCACGAGCTACTCGCTCTATAATTCCTACACGCAGATCCATGCGGGCACTACCGCGGCGCCGATTCGCGCGGCGGCCATGTCGGAGAGCGGCACGTACGCCATCGTCACGGAATCTGCCACCCACGCCTCCTGCGTGGACCTCTACGACAGCGATTTCAGGCAGATCAATCAGTACACCTATCGGGGCTACGTCACGGATCTTACCTTGCAGGCCAAGGGAAGCTATCTTGCGGTGTTGGTCTCGGAGGCGCAGGACGGTGCCTTTTCCACGTATCTGAGAGTATATGAGCCGGGAAAGGGAACGCTCTTTTCCGAGGCAACGGTTGGCAGCGGTCTGGGGCTTCGTTGCGGCTTCACGGAATCGGGCGACGTGGCCGTGCTTTGCGGCGACGGGATCCGGTTCCTCACGGTGCGCGGGAAAACAACGGCCGAATATTCCTTTGAAGGGAATCTTCTTACTGCCTTTGATCTCAATGAAAACGGCTGCATGGCCGTTTTGAAAAAAAATCGGAATTCCAACGAAAATTATGTGATAGTATTTGACAAAAACGGGGAAATGGTGTATAATGATCTTGTTGGATGGATCGTTGAAGCCGCCGCCATGGGAGAACGCTCGGTCTTTCTTCTGAACGGAGAGCGTATCCAAAGGATCCGATGGGATCGGGATGAGATCGAGGAAAAATCCAATGGCGAGGGAACCGTTCGTGCTTTGGCTGTGAGCGACGATCGATTGTTGCTTTGCTCCACCAAGCGGGCGGTCTACTGTAAATTCAATTCTTGACAGAAAAGTGAGGAGACGAGCATGACTTATTCTCAATACGTTGCCGACGGCGCGTTTCTGCTGTTTGGCCTGATCACAATCATTGTTTGCGCCAAAAGAGGCTTCTTTCTGACGCTTCTGAAGTTTTTCAAGATGATCCTGTCGGTTCTGGCCGCTTATTTTTGGGGCGGCGCCGTAGCCACATTCCTCGGCGAAAAATTTCTGAACGCCTCCATTCGCGAGAGCGTGTTCAATAAGATCAACGGCATCTATCTGCAGGCCACCGACGGCTTCAGCGTAGACCAGGTGACCGATGCGGTGCCTGAGTTTCTCAAGACCGATGCCTTTATGGAAAAGCTGGAGGGGCTGGAGGGATCCGGCGCAGAGCTGGTGAATTCCGCCACCAATAAGATCGCCGGCTCGCTTTCCTCTGTGGTGTGCGGCGTTCTCGGATATCTGGCGGTGTTTCTGGTTGCCTTTCTGGCGCTTTCGCTCCTCTATGTGATCATCAAGGGCGTGAAGGGCAAGATCCGTCTGCTGGGCCGCGTGGATTCCCTGCTGGGCGCGGTTCTCGGACTTGCGCTTTCTTGGGTGGTGCTTTTGGTGGCAGGCTCCCTGATGAAGTTTTTCTTCGATGGCGATCCCATTTACACGCAGTCTGCGGTGGTGAAATTCTTCGGTGAATCCACCTTCCTGGACGTGATGAAATGGCTGAATATCAATGAATGGTTGGATCGGATCCGCGAAATGGCGATCTGATCGGAATGAGCAACAGGGGGGAGTGTCGCGGCGTGCGGCACCCCCCGCGCCTGTTGATGTGGGCGTGATCAAAAAAATATAGAAGGCCCCTTGGGGGCGGAGGGTTCAAAAACGTGATGACCATGTGTTCCAAATGCCAGAAAAGAGTGGCAGTCGTCTTTATGACGAGAATGGATAAGGGAGAAAAGGAAACGAAGGGCTTCTGCATGAAATGTGCAAAGGAGTTCGGTGTTCCCGTGGATAATATCGTGGGGAACATGATCGATAAGCTGGGGATCTCGCCCGAGCAGCTGGAAAATGCGGAAAACGATCTGGCCGAGATGCTCGGAGCAGTTCAGCCTCCCGCCGAATGTGACGACAATGAGGATGGCGGCGCGCCTGCCATCGATTTTCCCAAGCTGTTCCGCGATGCAGGGCTCACCCCTGCCAAGGAGGGCGAGGAGCCCTCGGGCGGCGATCGCAAGGAGGAAAAGAAGCGGGCAAAGGAGGAGAAGAAGCTGAAGTTTCTCACCACCTATTGCCGCAATCTGACTCGATTTGCCAAGGAAGGAAAGCTGGATAGCATCGTTGGGCGCGACCGTGAGCTTGCCCGCGTGATCCAGATCCTCTGCCGCCGTCAGAAAAATAATCCTTGCCTGATCGGAGAGCCGGGCGTTGGAAAAACGGCTATTGCCGAGGCGCTGGCCATCCGCATTGCCGCAGGAGAGGTGCCCTATAAGCTGAAAAACAAGGAAATCTATCTGGTGGACATGACGGCACTGGTGGCGGGAACGCAATTCCGCGGCCAGTTTGAGTCGCGTATTCTGGGGCTTCTTTCCGAGGTGCATCAGGTGGGCAACGCCATTCTCGTGATCGACGAGGTGCACAACATCGTTGGCACGGGTGAGGCAGAGGGAAGCGTGAACGCCGCCAATATTCTCAAGCCTGCGCTCTCCAGAGGCGAGGTGCAGATCATTGGTGCCACCACGCTCACCGAATATCGGAAGTATATCGAAAAGGACACGGCTCTGGAGCGCCGCTTCCAGCCTGTCACGGTGGAGGAGCCCGGCATTTCGGAGGCCGTGGAGATGCTTCGCGGCATCAAGCACTACTATGAGGAATTCCACGGCGTGAGGATCCCCGAGGAGATCCTGCGCCGCACGGTCACGCTTTCCGAGCGATATATCACCGATCGGTTTTTGCCCGATAAGGCGATCGATCTGCTGGACGAAGCGGCGTCCTATCTGTCGCTTTCCTCCTCTGCGTTGAATGAATCCTATTCGATCCGCGACCGTCTGCTGGGCTTAAAGCAGCAGAGGGAGAGCTTGGAGGCGGAGATCGCAGGCACGGAGGCCACCGAGGCCAATCGCTATGAGGAGATCTCCAAGGTGCGCTCGGAGGAGCTTCGCCTTTCGGCAAGACTCGGCGAATTGGAGAAGGATGCGGCCGCGGTGGAGCTGACCGAGCAGGAGATCGCAAATGTGATCGAGCTTTGGACGGGCGTGCCCGCCACCAGCATCACCGAAAACGAATTTGAAAGGATCGACCGTTTGGAGGCACGTCTGAAGGAGCGGATCGTGGGGCAGGACGAGGCCGTCCGAGCCGTGGCGCGTGCCATTAAGCGCAACCGCGCGGGGATCTCCTATAAGCGCAAGCCCGTTTCCTTTATTTTCGCAGGCCCCACGGGAGTTGGAAAGACAGAGCTGGTGAAAACGCTGGCCGACGATCTGTTCCATTCTCCCGAGACCTTGATCCGTTTGGATATGTCGGAGTTCATGGAAAAGCATTCGGTCTCCAGAATTATCGGAGCGCCTCCCGGCTACGTTGGATATGACGAGGCAGGGCAGCTCACGGAAAAGATCCGCCGCCGTCCCTATTCCATCGTTTTGTTCGATGAGATCGAAAAGGCGCATCCCGACGTGCTCAACGTTCTGCTGCAGATCCTTGATGACGGCAGGATCACCGACGCGCGCGGCAAGACCGTGAATTTTGAGAACACCGTGATCGTGATGACCACCAACGCGGGATCGGATCGAACGGCAGCCACGGCCGGCTTTGCGCCCGATGCGCGCACCGCCGCCGAGAGCAAGACCGAGAAGGCGCTGGCCACCTTCCTGCGCCCCGAATTTATCAACCGTGTGGACGAGATCATCACCTTCCGCTCGCTGGATGAATCGGATTTCCGCGCCATTGCGGCTATTATGCTGGGCGAGCTTCGCACGGCGCTGGAGGAGAAGGGAATGTCGCTCAAGGTTTCGGATGAGGCGATGGCGCTCATTGCGGAGCGCTCCTATTCCGCTAAATACGGTGCTCGGAATCTGCGGAGGTTTATCCAGAAAGAGGTGGAGGACCGTTTGGCAGAGCTGATCATTGCGGATTATCGGAGAAGCTACACGATGGTTTCCGTCGCGGCGGCAAACGGCGAGCTTTCCGTGAATTGCTTGTGAGAAAATGAAGGGATTGAAATGGCATCAGCTGACGGCAGAGGCGGCTCTCCGTCAGCTGGGAGGAAACGCCTCCCGTGGGCTCACCCATTGGGAGGTGCGATCCCGCTTGAAGAAAAACAGCGAAAACAGGGTGCTGTCCCGCAGCGTGCCCCCGCCGCTCCTTTGGAAGAAGCTACTGACAGATCCGTCGCTTCTTCTTTTTTGCACGGTCTCCCTGCTGGCCATTTTGTTCGGAGAGGTGGCCAACGGCGGTGTGGCGCTGGCTGTGTTCACTGTGTGGTTGGGATGTGCTGTCCTGCGGCTTTGGCAGGCTTGGAAGCGACGGGAGACGGCAGAGCGGCATCGCTCTCTCGTGGTGGCGGTTCTGCGCGACGGGAAACGAAAAACAGTTGCCGCCGAGGCGCTGGTGCGCGGTGATGTGATCCTTTTGAAGAAGGGAGATCTGGTTCCCGCCGATGCACGGCTGCTTCGCTCCGGCGGCCTGCGCACCTATCTATGCGCCGAGGCTTGTGGGATCAAGGGCGGCTTGGAGCTTGGCAAGCGCGCCGATGTCGTTTATGCGGCCGACGATCCGATTATTGCGCCGTACTATGAAAATATGGTTTTTGCGGGGGAATCGGTGCTGGAGGGCTCGGCGATCGGCGTGGTGGCCGAAAGGGGAGACGGATGCTATCTTTCCGCCGCAGGCGGAGCCTGCTCCGTGATCCCCGCGGAGGTCGAGCGTTCGCAGGGCATCTATCCCTTTGCAAGACTTTTTCATCTGGGGGCTATGATCGTCACGCTTCCCGTGGCGGTGATCGCTCTTTTGATCTCGCCTCATGATCTGACGGCGATGCGGGTGTTTTTGCCCGTTTGTGCATGGTTGGCCTCCACCTCGGCGGTCTTGCCCTGCTTCTACATGAAAAGGCCCTTCCAACGCGTGGAGGATTTCCTTCTGCGGGCGCGGCGGCGCGGCGCAGGCGCGATCCTACTCACCGGGCGCGGCGGATCGCTTTCTGCCGATGTCACCGATCTTGTGATCGACGGTCGATCGGGGATCACCGACGGCTGCCTGCACGTGGATTCTGCATATCCTTCGGTTGATTCCCGACTTCGTTCCCTTGCGGAGGCTTTGCTTTTGCTTCATCGGCAAGGTGCGATCAGTGCAAGCGAAAGTCCGGAGGAGCATCCCTATCTGCGGGAGCTGCTGGAAAAGACCTCTGCCGATCCCTCGGCGATCTCGCTTCGGGTAACCGCCTGTCGCCGTTGTCGCGAAGGGCTGGAGGTGACCGAGGGGGAAAAGACCTATTGCCTGCGCTTTTATGAGAACGAGCTTCCCCTGCGGAGCATGATCGGCTTTACGGCAGGAAATCCCTTTTCTCAGGCAGAGCGGGCAGAGCTTCGGGAGTATCTGCGGGAGAGCGTGGCGCGCGGATGCCATGTGATCAGTGTTCTGCGATGCGATGACAGAGGCGGTGCGGTCTATCTCGGATCGGTGGCGCTTCGGGAGCGTTGCCTGAACGAAGCGCATCACCTTCGCGAGGAGGCCGAACGCTTGGGCATTCGCTTGCATTTTCTCGTTTCCTCCCGTGAGGACGAGGCGATGAAATATCTTCCTGTTACGGAAGGCGATTCCGTTTGCGAGGGGGCTATGATCCCCAACGAAAATGCCGTTTTGTGCATTGGCTATGGAGATGATGAAAAAGCCGCCCTTGTGCGCCGCTTGCGTGAGCAGGGGGGCGTGGTGGCGGTGATCACCGATCGGCTTTCTCCCTTGATCGATGCGGCCTCGCTGGTGATGGCTTGCGATTCCGGCGACTACCGCGCCGACGGTCCGATCCGCAGAGGACGCCCCGCTTCCTCCGCACTTCGTGCGCGGGCAGACCTGTTGCTTTCCGATGTGAATGAGCGGGGAGGCGGCGCGCAAACGGCTCTGCGGTGTATTTCCGCTATGCGAGGCGCGATCACCCGTGACCGTATGCTTCTGAGTGTGCTCACGTCCTTTCAGATCCTGCGAACCGTTGCCTTTTTGATGACCATTCTGCTGGGAATGGCTCCCATTGCCGCAGGAGGCTATCTCACCACCTCTCTGATGATGGATTGGATGGCCTATCGCGTGCTTTCCCATGCGAATCTTCGCTGGGAAACGAAAAGAGATTCCCTCAAGGCAGATTCGTTGCTGCTCTTTTTCAAGGGGCGGAGCAGATGGCTCATTCCAACCGTGGCGGCGGTGCTTTGGATCGTAGCGGTCTCGGTGGCTCGTATCGTCGGGGCGCTGGAGCATCGCACCGAGCCAACGCTTCTGTTTGCGGCGCTTCTTCTGATGCAATCGGTGCTTCTGTTCTTCAATGGGGAGGGGATTCCGTGGACTCGGCGAGGGTTGCTGGAATTTGTGAAATACGTGTTCCCTCTGATCGGAATGCTGGTGCTTTCCGCGCTGATCCCCTTTGTGGGAAGGATCACGGGGCTTGGAGAATGGTCTCCCGTTTCCTTCGGATTGGCGGCGTTTTCCGTGGTTTCCGCCTTGCTTTCCGTGTTTCTGCTGACCGAGCGACACAGGTGACCGTTTTTCCTCCCGTTTTCATATACTGTGAAGAGGGGAGGGATGCGAGATGAAGACCTACCGCTTTTCGGAATGGAGAGAGATGGAGGTGATCAACGTGCGCAACGGCAAGCGCTTGGGTTGCCCCACCGATCTGATCCTGGAGCTGGACGGTGATTGCCCCAGGGTGGCGGCGCTCTGTGTTACCACCGACGGAGGCCTGCTGGGCTTTGGCGGCGAGACTGCTGAGATCCCGTGGGGGCGAGTGGAATGTGTTGGCGAGGATAGCATTCTGGTGCGGATCACCGAGGAGGAATGCGCCTGCTTCACCTGCAAAAAACGAAAGAGACGATAAGAAAAGCCCGGCCGCG
>JAZRCQ010000268.1:0-3585 GCA_045659845.1 Eubacteriales bacterium | reverse complement strand
CAGGGTGGCGGTCTTGATGCCGCTGAAGGAGAAATCAAGGGTGTCTCCCGCCAGCGCGGGGGAGGGGAGACGAATGGCCTCGGGATTGCCCTCGTAGGCCAGCTTGTCCAGCGCGGCACCGCCGGGATAGGGAAGCCCGATCACGCGGCCAACCTTATCGAAGGCCTCGCCTGCGGCGTCGTCTCGGGTGGCACCGATCTCGGTGAACTCGGTATGGGAGTCCACGCGATAGATGGAGGTGTGTCCGCCGGAAACCACCAGCGCAAGGAAGGGAGGCTTCAGATCGGGGTGGGAAAGATAGGCTGCGGCCACGTGCCCGTGGATATGGTTCACGGCCACCAGCGGAATGCCGTTTGCATAGGCCAACGACTTGGCGAAGTTCACGCCAACCAGCAATGCGCCGATGAGTCCGGGAAAGGCCGTCACGGCCACGGCGCTCAGGTCGGCGAGGGTGATGCCCGCCTCCTGCAGTGCCTCGGCGGTGAGGGAGGAGATGGCTTCAATGTGGGCGCGGCTGGCGATCTCGGGCACCACGCCTCCGTAGAGACGGTGCACCTCGATCTGCGAGGCGATCAGATTGGAGCGGATCACGGGAGCACCGTTCACCACCTCGATCACGGCGGCGGAGGTTTCGTCGCACGAGCTTTCCATTCCTAAAATATACATAGTCAACTCCGATCTCACGTTAAGGATTTAGAGGGCAGATCATCACCAAGGCATCCTCGGTTGGATGACGGTAGAAATTCCGCCGTCTGCCCGCAACGGCGAAGCCGAGCCCCTCATAGAGCGCAACGGCGGGAAGATTGGAGGCTCGCACCTCCAAAGAAAGCGAGGGGAGACCGCGGCGGCGTGCCTCCTCGGCCAGTCCCTCGGTCACGGCACGGCCAACGCCCCGTCGGCGATGGCTCGGATGCACGGCCACATTGGTGATCTGCCCCTCGTCGGGTGCGATCAACATTCCGCCGTAGCCCACCACGGTGCCCGAAGGGGAAAGGGCCGCCACGCCGCAGGCCGCCTCGCTCAGTAGATAACGCAGGGAGGCTATGCTCCACGGCTCGGAAAAGCAAAGGGATTCCAGAAGGGCAACCTCCTCCAGATGCTCCTCGGCAAGCGGGAGGATGCGAAAGGCCTGCTCCGTCATCGGTTGGCCTCCTCTGCTCCGAGAAGCGCGCGAACGCCCTCGGTGATCTCCGCGAGGCATTGACGGTAGACCTCCATATCGCCGCCGAAGGGATCGGCCACCTGTCGGGGAAACGGCAGAATGCGGGAGGCGAATTGCGGATAGGTCAGCAGAAGCGAGAGGGCATGCTCGCGGGTGAGCGGGATCAGCAGATCGCAGGATTCCGCCTCCTGCTCGGTCAGCCCTCGGGCATGGTGCGCGCGATAGTCCAGCCCGGGGACGGGAGGAACACCGGCCTCCTCCAGCGCCAGCAGGGCGTTGGGAGAGATGGGGGCGCCGTTGCAGGCGCAGAGCCCCGCGCTCACGGCAACCACGGAAGGCTCCTCGGATTCGGCGGCAAGCGCATTGGCAACGGCGGCCGCCATGGGAGAGCGGCAGGTGTTGCCCGTGCAAACGAAGCAGATGCGGCGTTGGAGCCGTTCCTCGCTCGTTTGCATCGGGGAGGGCTCTCTCGCAAGCGTGATCATAGACACTCCTTCAGGGGTTAAGCATTGTTGAAAATGGATTCCAGCCGACTGCCAAAGGGATAGAAGCAATGGGCGGAGCGATCGTAAACGAGGCCTGTTCCCAAGCGGAAAACGGCCACGCGCTCGCCGGAGACCTCCTCGATGGTGGGGGTTATGCCGGGGCAGGTGTCGGGGGCGGTGCCGTCGGCATTGAGCTTGGAATACACCACGGCCTCCTCGTCGAATTTCCAATACTCCAGAGAATAGGAGATCCCCGCAAATCGGGAGTCCTTGGTGAAGAACAGCAGCTCATAGCGGTCTCTTGCCTCGGGAAGCGCCGAGCTGATCCGCTCACCCGGGATGGCGGGAGTGGTTTCATACAGCGTGATGAGCGTGTCGATGGAGGTTGCCGCCTCCAGACGGGAGATCTCAACGGGGTAGGAAACGTAGCTCAGCGTGACGTAGGCGGGGTTCATCTCCCGCAGGGTGGGGAGGGTGATTCGATCCTCATAGTAGATCATGAAATTCTCATCGGCCAACCAGCAATGGGAATCCATCCCGTTGATGGTGTAGAGGGCGACGTTGTCGGCATAGTCGCTCTTCAAAACGGCGGCCGCCTCATAGTCCAGAATGGAGACCGCGCGATAGCAAACGGGCGCGGCGTAGAAGGCCAGCTCCTTTTTGGCATTGCGGTAGGCACCGTCGGAATAGGTCAAATCGAAGCTGCCGCCGGAGCAAGCGGTGAGGAGCGCGATGGCGGCGAGCAGAAGGGTGAGCAGGCGGATCTTGATTTTTTTCATGGGAAGCTCCTTTGCGAGAGATCAATAGCCGAAGATGCCCGAAAGGGAATCGTCGTTTTCGATCCAATCGGAGGTTTGAATGATGCGATATTCGGTTTCGGTGTCGCGGATGATCACGGTGGAGATACCGGCATTCAGCACCTGCCGCTTGCACATCATGCAGCTGTTGGTGCCTGCCACCAGCTCACGGGTCTTGGAATCTACGCAGGTCATATAAAGGGTGGCGCCCAGCATCTGCTCGCGGGAGGCGGCAATGATGGCGTTGGCCTCGGCGTGAACAGAGCGACAAAGCTCATATCTTTCGCCTCTGGGGATCTGCAGCTTATCGCGCATGCATTCGCAGAGATCGGAGCAGTTTTTGCGGCCTCTGGGGGCTCCGTTGTAGCCTGTGGAAATGATCACGTCGTTCTTCACGATAATGGCGCCGAACATCTTTCGCAGGCAGGTGGAGCGCTCGGCGACGGTTTGGGCGATATCGAGGTAATAGTTGTGCTTGGTTACTCTTTCCATATGCAATCCTCCGTTTTCGGGGCATACTATGCCATTCTAAATACTATTATATAACATTTTAAAGATAAAATCAAGAAGGCACGCGCATTTTTTTCAAAAAAGACGGAAAAACGAGAGGTTTTTTGCATGGATAACGGGGCGATTTTTCGGGAAGAATAAGAAAAAATCCGTTGCAAAAACGGAAAATGAAGAAGAAAAAAGGAGAAGAGTATGGCAGGAAGCGTGAAGGTGAAGGACTCGGCCGATCTGGCGGAGGAGATCTATCGCAACGTGCGAATGGCATCGGAATCCATTCTGGATCTGATGCCGCGAGTCAAATCGGAAAAGCTCAGAGGGGAGCTGACGGCGGAGCTGGGAGCTTATGAGAAGCTGGCCTCGAAGGCGGCGGCGCTGGTGAAGGAGACGGGCGGCACGCCCGACGACGGCAGCGCGTGGGCGCGGATGGGTGCAAAATGGGGGATCCTGATGAACGTGGCAAAGGACGCCACGGAGGAGCATCTGGTGCAAATGATGATCGAAGGCACCACCATGGGCGTGGGAGAGCTGCTTCGATGGATCCGAACTGCGGAGGCGGCGGAGGGCGCCGTTTCCCGAGAGGCCGTTGCTCTCGCGAAAGAGGTCTGCGACTACGAGGAGAAAACGGTGGAGC
>JAZRCQ010000267.1:0-12771 GCA_045659845.1 Eubacteriales bacterium | reverse complement strand
ACAACCCTTCCGCCTCGCAATGCTCGGCACCTCCCCTTGCACAGGGGAGGCTTATTGAGAGAGCAAAAGGCTTGAAATTTGGTTTTCTAACTCTAATTTTTTTGCAAATTCTTAGTTAGAAGCACTGCATTATGAAAGGCTCCCCTGTGTAAGGGGAGCTGGCGCCGATAGGTGACTGAAGGGTTGTTAACCAAGGTTTTTTTGCTTTGCAAGAACAACCCTTCCGCCTCGCAATGCTCGGCACCTCCCCTTGCACAGGGGAGGCTAATTTAGCAAGCAGGAATTTGAAAATTCAGCTTTCTATCTCTAAAACACTGCAAAATCTTAGTTAGAGGAACAGCATCACAAAAGGCTCCCCTGTGTAAGGGGAGGCCGATTTAGAGAGCGGAGGGTTTTAAAATTCAACTTTCTGATTTTAAAATTATGCCGAATATTAGTTAGTGGCTCTGCACTACGAAAGGCTCCCCTGTGTAAGGGGAGCTGGCGGCGTCAGCCGACTGAGGGGTTGTGAACTATGGACTTTCAGTTTTTTTCAAAGAACAACCCTACCGTCTCGCTTCGCGAGCACCTCCCCTTGCACAGGGGAGGCTAATTTAGCAAGCAAGAGCTCTGAATTTTTGTTTTCTAACTATAACGATTTTTCTGATATTTGTCAGAGCCGCTGCATATAGAAGGGCGCAGAAAAGGAAACCGCCAACGGCCGAAGCCGTTGGCGGGGGGAGTTTGGATTATTGCACGCCGTGATCTGCGGCTCCGAGCCATTGGTCGGAAACCGTCACGTTGGTGTGGTCGAGAAGCACCTCGCGCACGTCGTTTGTGCTAACGCTCACGCTCACCGGACTGTTGCGATAGCGATAATGCCAATCGGTTTCCAGCGTGATGACGTAGTTGCCAACGGGGAGCATTTCCACGGTGACGGAGCCTCCGGCCTCCAGCGCGAAGCGAAGGTCGATGTCCTTGGTGGGCTCGTCGGCGCCCTTGATGCGATACACCAGCTTGGCATCGGCATTGTGGCGGATCACCAGATTCAGCGGCACAAAGAGCGCATAGAAGGTGATGTATTCGCCCGCAAATTCGGCGGTGGGATTGGGCGTGATCTTGCCCGTTGCCGCATCCACAGAGGCTCTGGGATCGTTGCTCGCCAAGCGAACGTACACGTTGTTGCCCTCGGCATCCTCCTCGATGACGTACCATCCCTCGAAGGCGTAGCCCTCAAAGGGAGTGGGCGTGGAGCCCTGCACCGTTCCGCCAACCGCCACCTTCTCGGCGGGCAGAGAAAGCGTGCCGCGGCCGGAATAGCGCTCACTGTAAACGTATTGGATCTCGTTCAGCGCGTAGATAAAGGTGATCACGTTGCCTTCACCCGTCACGGTGATGGACTGCGTATCAGCCCCCACCACGTGATATCTATCATAGGTGTTGGCTGTTGCGGTCACGGTCTGCTGATGGTAGGCCGTGAGAACCTTAGTATCCTCGGTTCTGATCTCGGAGCCAACCTGATGCTGAACGGTGTACGAATACTGATTTCTCGTGTAGTAGAGCTTCAGAATCAAAGGCTCGTCGGTGATCGACGTGGGCAGTGTGCCCGACTTCACGTTGTTTGCGTTGTCGGGATCAAAGGTGAAGCCGTAGATCTCCTTCTTCTCAAATTCCGTGGAATAGTAGGTTTCGCCCTTGTTGCCCTTGGGATCCAGCACGGTATCCACACTGTAGGTTTTACCGTCAAGGTCTTGCGTGTAGTAGATCACCTGATAGGAGCCGATCGTGGCGCGGTCCTCCCAAGTGAACGTCACGGTGTTGTCCCGATCGGCCTGATCCGGGCAATACTGCAGAATGATCGATTTCTGTATCGCGTCGGGCGACATATTCACGATGATGTCATAGAGCGCTTGCTGCTTTGAGGCAGAAAGATTGCTATTGAAATCCCCACCCGTGGAAGCATCCTTGAGATCGCCGTTGGTATCCACGTAAACGGTCATACCGTCCGAAAAGTATTCTTTCTTCAGACCCTCGCGGAAGGAAACGGTGGTTTTCGCCGTGACCGCGGAGGGCGCCTGATACATATGAACGTAGGAGAAGGTGAAGGTGTTCCTGCCCTCGCCGAGAATGGCTGCAAAATTCTCGTTGGTGAAGGTATGCTCCACGCGGTAGGACATCTTCTCAGGCTCCACGTATTTAAACTGATAAACGTTTTTGGCAGTATCCGCATCGATGGTCATGGTGTAGGACCGCTCTCTGGGGAAATGGCCGGTGCGATAGTCCGCATAAAGCTCGGAATCCACCTTGGCATAGAAGGTTTTTTGCGTGCCTGCCAGAGCCTGCCCCACCGTGATATCGCCGATCTCAATGCCTCTCGTTTCGCAGAGATACTGCACCTTGAATTCCACAGGAACCTTGGAGGTCCACTTGGCATAGATCCGCAGATTCTTTTTCACCACCATGGTGTTGAAATCATAGCGGTAGGTGTTGCCGTTTTCATCATAATACCAGCCTGCGAAAATGTAGCTGGCATTGGGCTTATCAAAATCCACGCCGGGAACAGGCTCCTTCACGCGCGTTCCGAAGAGCACGGTAGGATAGCTTGCCACGGAGGTGGCATCGTTCACGTCGGCATACACGTCCACCTCGTAGGTGCAGTCCTCCCATTTTGCATAGAGGATCACGTCGCCTGCGGGCATGATCTCGCTATTGAAATCAAACTCGGTGCCCTCGGCATAAGTGTTTGTGGTGTACCAGCCAACGAATTTCACCGAGCCGGTCTCCTTATTCAGCGGAATGGGCGGATCTTTCCAAGCATAGTCAGCCAAGGGCGCTTCAAATTTCACGCCCGCACCGTAGGCTCCTGCGATCGTATTGGAATAAACGCGGATATCACGCTCGCCGTCATTGAAGATCAGATTATAGCTCTGGCGTGTATAATAGCAAACCGCGTGGTTATAACGGTCGAAGGAAGGAACCGTTGCATCCCTTTGCTTGAAGCCCGTGATGGGGAAATAGTCCTCATCGTAGGTCAGGTTGGTGCCCGTGCCCGCTCTCAGGCTCGACGTGAAAGCAGTGGCGTATTTTCTTCCGGCATTATCCGTGTAATCGTAATCTTCTCCCTCCAGCACCTCCAGAGCGTAGTCCCATGTTAAAACGTTACGTTCGCTTTGGCGATCCTCATAGGTCATCAATAATTCAGACCTATTGCCGGTGCTTGGAACCTTCTGAAGGAATACATAATAATTATCGGTGAGGCTCGATTTCCACCAGCCCTTATCCTCATATGCATACCCATTATCGCCAACGATCGGCCAGATAGAGCTTGCACCGGTTCCAATATCTGCATCGTACTTGCGAGTCACCATCTTGATGGTGGTACAGGTAGAAGCGTTGTTGTGCGTATGCGCTGCCTTGATGCAATCGCGATAGCAGGAATCGTCATGCTTGTGTGCCCGGACAGTGCAGTTGGAATAGGTGTAGCATTCATCCACATGCGTGTGCGCAGTGTCCTTCCAGATACAACCATTTCCGTGTACGTGGTTTTGAATACAGTCAGAGTTCGGTTGAATGGTCGATCCATTGTTTGCATTCACTCCATAGGTATACCATGTGCCCGCAATGTAAATATATCGAGTCCTATTATCTTGTCGATATATGTACCCATCACCCCGAGGGGTAGGAAAATTCCTTGTGCTACCGGTATAGGCGTTTCCAACATTGTCATAGCATTTCGTCGTGTGTTTATGCGCATCCTTGACAGCCTGCGTAATCGTGCAGCAAGCGTCCGTGTGGGTATGCTCCTTAAGCTCGCAGATCAAGGTCTTTTCGCCACACTCCGGCGTATGCTCATGCTCACTCCGGAAACAGATCATAGGCCGGTACTGGTCACAATTTCCGTCGCCGTGGGTGTGCGCATGCTCGCAGTCTCCGCGATTTCGGCCTGTGTCTGTATCCACAAACCGAATGGTATAGTAATTTCTGAGATAGTAAACGTTCACCGCCGTGGTGCCGTCGCCCTTCACCACCACGTTCGTATCGGAGCGGGCGGTGTTCAGGGTGAAGCAATCCCTATCGGCGCGCGTCATTTCATCGGAGTAGCTCACGGTGTCGCCGGTTTGCGCGCTCTTTTCCAAGTGACCATAGAGCGTGTAGCCATCGTCATCCGCATTTTCCACCCAGAAAAGCAGGGTGTAGGAGGTGGTGGCCACGGAGTAGCCCGCCGTATACTTCACGCCGCCGAGGTAATCCACGTTCAGGGAGATCGGCGCGTTGGCGGAATTGGCCGCCTCAAACACTTCCCACGCGTTTTTCAAGGAGGTTACAAGAGCGGGCGCGGTGGAAGGATCGTACTTTGCATTGCCTGCATTGGCGGCAATGATCTTATCTGCCGTGATCTCATCCTTGCTTTTGAACACAACGGCCGCAGGCGTGATCACGTTTGTATCGTTATCGGGATCGTCATAGGAATCGGGCTGATAGCTCAGCTCGCTGAGCGTCCAGCCGCTGAAGGTGTAGCCGGGGTTGGTGGGAGCGGTGAGATCGATCTGCGTGCCGTAGCGCACGTAGTAGGGCACCACGCCATAGCCTGCGCCCAGCTCAAAATCCACCAGCGTGTACTTTCTGTCATAATAAATGTCGATCACCGTGTCGCCTTCGGCGGAAATGGGCGTGAGGGGATCATAATAGAGCGCGTCGAAGCCCTCCCAATGCACGTCCAGTCCTTCGCCAACGGCCGAGTCGGTGAAGCCATAGTGCGTGGTGGAATCGGAAAGCACGTAGGTGTCATCCTCTAGCCTCTGCAGATGAATATTCACCACAAAGCTGGTGGTCTTTTTGGGCAGATAGTAAACGATCACTGCCATAGTGGTGGTCACGTGGTCAAATTTCACCGTGGAAAGCGGGGCATAATGCTCGTCCATAGTGCCGTCGGCATTGGTGTCGAAGCAGGTGTGGTCGGCGCAGGTGTGGCCGGTGAGGTCGGTCAAGCGCTGATAGGGATCATAGCCGCGCACGGGGGGGCAATCGATCTCGCCCGTGTAGGAGGAGTCGGTGATGGTGATGGCGAGATCCGCATAAGCGGACTGACCGTCCACCGCGCTTCCTGCCACCGCGAAGGGATTTCGATGGATATATTGCACCGTGATCTCGAAGCCGGAAATAACAGGATCATCACCATCCGCATTGGCGGTTTTCGATTCGATGCGGAGATCGGGCTCGGTGGGAGGCGTGGTTCCCTGCACCACGGCCACCTCGCCACTCACGTAGCGCAGGCCATTGCTCGTTGCCACGCAACGAATGGCCGCATCGCCGCCGCGATTGGGATTGTTTGCGATGAGTGCCGGCGAAATAATGGCATACGGGTAGACAAAATCCTGGATCACGGCCCATCTGCCGTCCTCAATTTTGATCTGCCATTCATAGGTGGGGTTCTCCCCAACCTTGTCGCTCAGATCGGTGAAAACCGTTTCCGAGCCGCCCTTGGGCAGAGTGAGCTTGTTCAGCTCCAAGCCGTCGCCGCCCTCCAGCTTCACCTCGCCCTGCAGAAGCACGTTGCCAAGACCGTCCTTTTCGGGGCGGTAGAGGATCTCCAGATCCTTCTCCTCCACCCAAGGGCGGGCGGTGCCGTTGTATCTTGTGTCGGCGCCGGGCTCGGCGGCGTTCAGGCCATACACCTTGGAGCCATCGAGGGTGGTCAGCTTATAGTACGTTTTTCTCGCAAGGGTGGTTGCCTCTTCCTCGATCAAAAGATATTCCGGCCATGCGGAAACATCGGGAGATCCCGAATTATTGGTGGAAAAATTATCCACAGTTTCAAATGCATAAACCGTGGCATATTTCAGCCGCACCAGCTTTCCGATATTTGAAGAATCCCCGCTCTCGGAGCTATCCTCCGCGAACGCCGTGAACTGGATCGGCAGCATGGGAATCAGCATCGCCACCAGCAGAAGGTAGGCAACGATGGTTTTTTGAAGCTTTCTCATAAGCTCCTCCTTTGGTTTCACTCTCGTGAGTTACTCGATTTATCTCTTCAATGCTTGATTGTTGTTTTCCTATTTATTATATTATGAGCCGATGACGAGGTTTCCGTTCGCATCGATGCTCATGCCCCAGCTTTGCAAAACAGCCTCGGCCGGCGCGGATTGAATGGCATCGGCCATCACCTCCACGGAAAGCGCATAGCCCGCGGGAGCAGTCCCCACCGGCGCGGCTGTGGGAACGGACACGGAATTTCCTTTTTCCAAGGGTGCTTTTAAATAATAGTAGCCATCTGTTCCCAAAAACCATTCAACGCCGGTGGGCATTGTCACGGTGATCTCCGGCTTCGTTGCCAG
The DNA here is from genome assembly GCA_045659845.1 of Eubacteriales bacterium. Classification (GTDB taxonomy): domain Bacteria; phylum Bacillota; class Clostridia; order Oscillospirales; family CAG-272; genus UMGS1865. Next base: position 6,457 of record JAZRCQ010000267.1, on the reverse strand, counting down.
AATGGTGTCCGCATTCGATGTAGATTTCCAAGTGGGCACAAAGGTCAGGCGAACGAACACCTCGGCGTCGCCCGTGTTCTCCACGGCGGAGCCATCCGCCGATACCTCGATCGCAATGGTGGCGGGGGTGAACAGATTGGTGAGCACGTCGGTTTTCGCAATGAGATATGCAACGGTGCCGCCCACCGTTGCCAGCCCGATGAAGATCGTGGCCAAGAGAGCCGCCAGAGCCTTGCCGCCCTGCAGCTTTAAAAATTGAAACGTTTTAGGCATGTTCCTGCCTCCTTCCCTTCCTTATGATGGTTTGCCGGATCATCTCCACACGGCGTTCATGGGGCCGCTGCCGTTTCCATTGGCCTGCGTGGCCTCAACGGTGACCGCCAGCTGAAGCGTTTTGCCCATGAATTCGTTGCCCATAGAGGACAAGAAGGAGACGGTTTCAAACAGTGCCTTGGTTTCGGCACCGCCCGCCACGCTCTGCTTATAATAATAGTAGCCATCGGCATATTCCCAATCGCTCCAATTGATGCCGCAAACCATCTGCTCCTGCCAATCGGGGGGGAGCGAGGCCTCGTCGTTCACCTTTTTATCCAGCTTGATGCGAATATAGGCCGGAAGATCGCCCACGTTTTTCACCGTTACGATCTTGCTGACCACCGCAGAGGGGTACACCGAAACAGGATCGGTGTAAACCTCCACCGAGCCGCCGCCGTCCACCATCATTTCGATCAATTCCACGTCCAGCTGTCCGCCATCGATCCTTTGATTGTTTGCGGAGATCGACTCCGAGAAGTATGCAAATGTTTGAGCTGAAAAAAGTGCGATCGTCACCAAGGCAAATGCCACAGTGGTGATCAGGGGGCGCAACATGGCCTTTTTCTTTTTCTTGCGGAGATCTTCCAGCGAGCGCAGCTTTTCTTCCAGCGCCGCAAGGGCGGCATCCTGCTCTGCAGATGCATTCTCCATCCATTCCTGACCATTCTGATTGCGATCCATTTTTTCCGCCTCCTTTCCGAGGGTTTTTTCCTTGAAGGGGTTCATTTCTTCTGGTAGGTAAAGCCATGGGGCTTTTGCAAGGTTTTGATCCATCGGGGAGCTACTGCAGCGCTGATCCCGTGCGCCGCAATATCTCTTTCCGATCGATTTTGAGCCTTTCGGCTCCCCGCCGCCCGTTTCCGAACGGCGGGTGTGCTCTGTTTTAATTACGGAGCAGCGAAGTAGGGAGCGAATACATCGTAGGATGCATTCGTGGTGTCAGGATCCATACCGAAGGCGGCCTCAATTGCCTGAACGGCGGAGGTGAAGCCTGCGGTCTGGGTTGCATACGCATCCACAGTAATCGTCAGATCAGGCAGATACTCCATCTGGGCGGTATCCCATTTTGCAGGGATGTTAACATTACCAAATACGGCAATTTCCCCATTTGCAGCCAATTTATTCGTTGCGATAACATAGATCTTAATCTCGTTGTTTGCAACAACGGTCTTGCTGGTGAAGCCGTCAGCTCCCAGCGCACCGCCGGTCAGGAAGCTGGAAACAGCAACCTTTCCGTCTGCCGTGGTCTCTCCAAGCAAAGCAGTGATCGGGTGAGCATCCGTTCCCTTCAGCGTAATGATGGCTGCAACATATGCATCATCCGTAGCAACGTTCTTGATCGTGGGATTCACGGTGCGAACATCCGTAGGATAAACAGTGGTCAGCTCGGTCATCGCATTGGTAAGAGTAATGTCCACCTTACCAACAGTAAAGGTGTTGGTTTTGGTATCGGTATCGGTGAAGTACGCGATCGTTGCGTTTGCAACGGAAATTCCCATGATCGCGATCATCAGTGCAACGATAACGATTCTCAGTTTCATGTTTTTCATGGTTTTCATTCTCCGTTAAAATTGGATTTAGGTGTTTGCAATCTGCCATGCCTCATACGGAGTATTGACGTTGTCCTTCTGTACTGCATAGCCGGTAATGGTAATCTTGCAATTGCTGGTGTTAGTGCTTGCCGACAGATCGGAATCCACAGTAACCTGATCGTTCTGGAAAACAGAATAGATTGCATCCACCCCATTCTCTGCGATTGCAGCCTGTGTGCGGTAGAACACTCCTGCAATGTCTTGGTCAGATCCATCCTTCAATTGAGTCCAGCCGGTTGCGATAGTCCAAGAAAGAATGTCCGACGCGGTGGCCGTTTCTTCAATCTTTACGAATACGTAACAAGCCTCGCTTCCCTTCTTTACAGTGATCTCCGGATCCTTGGTGATGGTCGAACCGGGGATCATCTTGTAAGGCCCTTCGTTCTCTTCCGTCAGGTCAATATCAACGTTACCCACCGTGAAGGTGTTGGTAATGGTCGTTGTCTTATCCATCAGGTAAGCCAGCGTGCCGCCCATAACGGTGCAGCAGACCAGAACGGTTGCGATGATCGTAATGATTGTCTTTTTCATTTCACAATTCTCCGATCAATCAGGGAGCAGGGGGATATGCCTCTACAAGAGCTGCCCATGCATCAGCAATCACACCGTTGAAGCCATCAGCCTGAACTGCATAGGCAGTAACAATAATCTTGGCGTCTGCATAATCCGCTACTTCATCTGCTTCAGCATCTTTGTCAACAGTGAACGATGCAAACACAGGAATCGTGATCTTGCTTGCACTGGAAGCAACTACGCCATTTTCATCGGCTCCATTTTTGCCCTTAAGAACATACACATTGCCCGAAAGCACTGTCCAGCCATTTGCAGCCATCTGAGCAGCAATGGTGTTGTCGGTAGCCTCAATAGCAGAAATACCATTCTCTACCTTGACAAACACATAGCAATCTTCGCTATTTGCCTCAACGTAGATAGTGGGATCCTTTACGTAGGTGTGATTGGGAATGAGTTTGTACTCATTTCCATCTTCCTCACGGGTCGTTCCGTCTTTCACACCATACAGATCCGTTTTTGCCTCATCCATCGTGATGGTCACTTTACCAACGGTAAACGTGTTCGTCACGGAATCCTGAGACGTCAGGTAGGCGATGGTGCCTGCGATGGAACCGGTTACGAGAAGGATCGCACCCAGTACTGCCGAAAGAATAACCAGTAATTTCTTTTTCATGGTTTCTTTCCTCCTTTTTGGTTTTTGGGATCATTTATCAGTAAGCCTTGCGGCATTACCTCGATGGGATCGGGGGGCGATTCCCCCGCGGCGGGCCCTGCGCCTCCGCTCTCCTTCGGCGGCGCTCCCGCATCGGGCGGCCCCTTTGGCTCTGCGGCCTCGGCGCTCTTTTTTCGTTCCTCCGGCGGCGCCTGCTCCGAAGGGATCGGTTCTTCGCCCTCGCCGGGCGGCCCTTCCGTTTGTTTTCTCTCAAACACCGGCAGGATCAGCATCACCAGCATCAAAACCGCGCAGGCTCCAAAGGAAACCAGCCTTCCCTTGGGCGTTTGCAGGTACTCCGCAACGTAGCCAAGATAGGGGATGCAGAAAAGCGGCTTGCCGATCACGTTTTTGCTATGCACCAATCCCTCGTCGGGATCGTCGTTTGCAATGCCTTGGGTTCGGAAGCGAACCACGGTCGTGTCATCGTCGTCGGGGATCACCTCCACGATCACGTGGGTGACTACCGTGGTTTCATTCACCATGAAGGTGACGGGCTGTCCCACCCGAAGCTTCAAGGGATCCGCCTTGCTCCAAACATAGACCAGAGAGCCAACGGGATAATCCGGCTCCATGGATCCCGAGAGAACCGTGTAGGGATGGATGCCGAATAATCGAACACCAACCAAAAGCATGACCACGGCCACAACCAGCACCACCAGCGCCGTTGAGACTCGGTTCCACACTTGTTTTCGAGTGGATGACATCTGCTTTTCCCCTCCCTTCTCTCGCAGTGTTTTCTCCCTTGCGTGCGCGTGTGCGCGCGCACGGGCAGATATACATTATTATTATACACCCTTCGACTCTTTTTTTCAATAACCTTTCTCAAATTTTAGTTGTTTTTTACTACATTTCTATAAAGAAGTGAATAAGTGAACAGATTTTTTTGCTCATTTTGTAGCAATTTCACAGAAATGCTACTAACATTTTAAAACACAAACAAAAGCCATCGCGCAAAGCGCTTCGGCGCAGGCGGGCTCGCTCGGAAAATATTTCCATCTTCGACACAAAATATTTACATTTTTACATCAACTTGCAACCATCCCTGCGCCGAGAGCGATGATCTGCAAAAGCAAAGACTTGAAAATTTGTTTTCTACCTCCTAAGATTTTGCAAAATACTGTTTAGTGGCACAGTATTCCGAAAGGCTCCCCTGTGCAAGGCGGAGCTAACGTTTCACTACTGAGGGGTTGTGAACTAAGGAGTTTTTGCTCTGCAGGGACAACCCTACCGTCACGGCAAGCCGTGCCACCGTGAACTTTGCCGCAGGCAAATTCGTCGGCGCTTTGCGCCTTCCCCTCTACACAGGGGAGGCTGGTTTAGAAAGCAGGAGCTTTGAAGTTTAGATTTCTAACTTAAAAAATTCGCAAAATCCTAGTTAGAGGCACCGCACTACAAAAGGCTCCCCTGTGTAAGGGGAGCTGGCGCCGATAGGCGACTGAAGGGTTGTTTCCTAACGAGTTAAAACCTTATAGAAGAACAACCCTTCCGTCACGGCAAGCCGTGACACCGCGAACTTTGCCGCAGGCAAATTCGTCGGCGCTTTGCGCCTTACCCTATGCACAGGGGAGGCTATTTAGCGAGCGAAGGCTTTGCAATTTAGTTCCCTAACTCTAAAATTTTGCAGATTCTCAATTAGAGGCACGGCACTACGAAAGGCTCCCCTAACTTAGGGGAGCTGGCGCCGATAGGCGACTGAGGGGTTGTTTTCTAACTTTAATATTTTCGCGAAATAATCATCGGAGGCAGAGTATAAAAAAGGCTCCCCTGTGTAAGGGGAGCTGGCGCCGATAGGCGACTGAAGGGTTGTTTTCTAACGAGTTAAAACCTTATAGAAGAACAACCCTACCGTCACGGCAAGCCGTGACACCGCGAACTTTGCCGCAGGCAAATTCGTCGGCGCTTTGCGCCTTACCCTATGCACAGGGGAGGCTGATTTAGCGAGCGAAGGCTTTGCAATTTAGTTCCCTAACTCTAAAATTTTGCAGATTCTCAATTAGAGGCACGGCACTACGAAAGGCTCCCCTAACTTAGGGGAGCTGGCGCCGATAGGCGACTGAAGGGTTGTTTCTTAACGAGTTAAAACCCTATAATGGACAACCCTACCGCCTCGCTTGCGCGATCCACCTCCCCTTGCACAGGGGAGGCTGGTTTAGCGAGCGAAGGCTTTGCAATTTAGTTCCCTAACTCTAAAATTTTGCAGATTCTCAATTAGAAGCACGGCACTACGAAAGGCTCCCCTGTGTAAGGGGAGCTGGCGGCGTCAGCCGACTGAAGGGTTGTTTCTTAACGAGTTAAAACCCTATAATGGACAACCCTACCGCCTCGCTTGCGCGAGCACTCTCCGAAGCACTCAGCGGCATCAAAAAAAGAGAACGGCGGATTCTTCCGCCGTTCTCTTTTGGGGATCGATCGGGTTTCGCGGGGTTAGTCCTCGTCCTCACAAAGCCGATCGGAGTTTGCGCCGTCTTCCCATTCCAGCTGCAAAAAAGCCTCTCGCACCTGCGAAAACCGGTAGCCGTAGCGCATGATCGACGCGGTAAGACGGTCGCGCGCGGCTCGTTCTGCGGGTACGTGTGCGGTTTTTTTCAGGATCAGCTCGCGGCAAAGGCTGCCGAAATCCACCTCGGCCAGCAATGCCTCCGCCTCCTCCAGAGCCTCCCTTGAAAACCCCTTTTCCCGCAAATATCCTCGGATCCGCTCCTCGCCCCAATGCTTGGAAAGGCATCGCTCGATGGCGCGGCGAAGGTCGCCCTCCTCGTTGATCAAGCCTCTCGCCTTCAGCTCCGCGGCGGCCTCCTCGGCCTCCTCGGCGGAAAAGCCCCTCTGCCGCAGCTTCACGGCAAGCCCGCGCTCGGTGTTCGCTCCGAAGGCCAGCAGGCTCTCGCCTCGGCGCACCGCCTCGCTGATGCGCGCGCCGCGCTCCAGAGCCTCCAGCTGCTCCTCAGTGAGCGTTCCCTTCTGCGGCTTCAATTCGCAGTAGCGCGCCGCATCTAAAATCAGCTCACGCTCCTCGCGGTTGTCTCCGCAGGATAGCTCCACGGTTAAAGCGATCCTGCCGCCCTCTCTGCCGCGCACCGCGCGCAGCTGCAGGCGCAATTCGCCGCTCACGCTTCCTCGTCACCCAGACGAAGGTCGAATTCATCGTCCTCGTCGTCCACCTCGAATTCCTGCTCGGGGTTCAGCTCGGCCTTGCCGCTCAACGCTCTCACCTTTTCCTCGATCTCTGCCATGAATTCGGGGTTTGCCTCCAGCAGCTTGCGAACGTTTTCCTTGCCTTGGCCGATGCGCTCGCCCTCATAGGAGAACCAGGAGCCGCTCTTCT
>JAZRCQ010000266.1:0-4059 GCA_045659845.1 Eubacteriales bacterium | reverse complement strand
GATCGATCTGGAGCTGCAGCAAAGCCGAACGGCGGCAGTGCTGATGGGGGGGATCGCTTCGGGGGCGCTTTGCGCGGCCGTTGGGATTCTCACGGGCACTCCGCATCGAACCGTTCTGGAGCTATCGCTGGCCGAGCTTTTGCCGCCGCTTTGGTTGTTCAATGCCTTGCGCTTTCTGGCGGTGTTCACGATGGGGTGCGCCGCAGGTCTGATGCTGGGAAATCGGAATGCCTGCCATGCTGCGGAGAAATATCGCGGCGGAATGCTCTTTCTGCTCGCCCTTGCGGCAGAGCTTGGATGGTATGCGGCTCTGCTGGGCGGCGGCTTGCTTTTCTGGAGCGCGGTGCTTGCCCTGCTGGCATCCTTTTTTGCCGTGGCGCTGCTTTTGTGTGCCGTTCGCATCAGCTCGCTATGCGGCTGGCTCTTTCTGCTTCACGCCGTTTGGGCGATCTATCCCTTGGTGATCTCCTTGGCGGCGTTTCTGCGAACGTAGATCGTTTACTCCGAGATCCGCTTGAGGATGCTTTCGTAGGTGAGTCCGTAGCTTTGGGCGATATCGCGGGCGTAGCTCTTTCCGTCGGGCTTAGCGCGTTTGATGAGGAAGGAGCGGCGTCCCTCTCCCTCCATGCCTGCCACGAGCGTGTCGATGGCAACGCCGCCGGAGGCAAGGGACTTGCGATTCAATTCATCGATCTCGGCCGCCAGCTCATGCAGGTGGGTGGAGAAGAGACAACGGCAGCCGATATGAGCAAAGCCGCTAAGCACCTCTGCTGCAATGTAAGAGGCCTCAAAGCTGCCCGTGGAAGAAAGAGACTCATCCAAAAGCACCAGACTATGCGCCGTGACGCAATCAAAGATCTCGCCGAGGCGGGCACATTCCTCGCCGAGGCGGCCTTTGTCGATGGTGTCCTCGGCGCCGGTGGGGAAGTGGGTGAAGATACCGTCCACGGGGGACAGAGTGGCGCTCACGGCGGGAACGTACATGCCCAGCTGGAGCATGACCTGTGCCAATCCGATGGCGCAGGTGATCACCGATTTACCGCCGCGGTTGGGCCCCGTCAGCACGTAGATCACGGCATTTTCATCGAAGGTGACGTCGTTTGGCACCACGTCGTAGTCGATCTTGAGAGCCACGCAGGGATTATAGAGCTGAGTGGCCGTGAAGGCGCGCTCCTCCATGGGGCGGATCTCGGGGATGCACAGGGGGCATCCCTTTTCCTTCAGGCGGGAAAGCATTTGCGTACCGCGCACCAGAAATTCGAATTCGGGCATCAGATTCAGAAGGAATTCGGTGTTTTCCAGCACGTAGGTCTGCACGATCTTTTTCCAAGAGCGGAGGGAGGATTTATAGACGTCGTTGATGGCGGAATTGAAGGCCAGAGAGAGCGCCATCTTCTGATTTTCGGATTGTTTTTTGCCGAAGGGCACCAGATTGGCGATGCAGGTGTAGGCATCGGATTTGAAATTGAGGCGCAGGATCTTATCCAGCACGTCGCCCGACTTGAATTGCTCAGCATTGATGGAAAGCACGCCCGCCTCCGTTGGACGGAGCTGGGCATCCAGATTCACGCCGATGGTCACGCTTCGGATTTCGCGCACGCGCTGAGTCAGCTCGCTCAGCTTCTCATTCAGCTCGCGGTAGTAGTCGCTTTCCGCCAGCTCGGTCACCAGATCGGTGAGCGCCAGGAAGGCGGGGCTGGAAAGCTTGCCCTTCACGGCGGTGAGGGCAGAGTGAAGCACCTCCACGCTGGAAACGTAGAGCTCGATCTCTGTGATGCTGGAGAGATAATCGTTGGGATCGCCGTTGTCGGATTCCAATCGGCGAAGCTCCATGATATCGTTCAGCACGGGAACGAGTCGATTGAGCATTGCGGTAAGCTCCGGATTTTTCATCATATCGTCGAAGGTGGCCATGCGGTATTGCATCACCTCGGGATCGGTGGTGAAGAAATCGGAAAGATCCTGCGATTTCAGCGAAAGTGCTTCTAAAAGGCCCAATTCCTGCAAGGTGAAGAGATCGATATCGGGGGCAGTTTCGCCGCTGTCGTGACGTTTGCGGCTTTCCTCGCCGGGGTAGATCAGGCTGAAATTCTGAAAATTCATAGTATAGCTCCTATCCAAGCATTTATCGTCTTATTATACCATAAAAAAAACGGTTCGTCTATATGGAAATGAGAAAAGTTACAAATAATATTTGTTTCCCTTGCTTTTTTTCGGATTGTGTGGTATGATAAAGAAAAAGAGCGGGGGAGGTGATGACGTGGAAATGCTTGCAGGCGGGAGACCGACCAATCTGACGGAGCTTTGGTGGTCGGAGGAGAAGCAGGCTCTTTTGGAGCTGAACGGTTTTTCGGGCGGCTCTGATTATGAGCTGTTGCGCGATTTTTGCCAATGCCTTTCCCGCGCCGAGGGAAGTCATTGGGAATGGCAATGCAGGCAGGAGCTTGTGCGCCTTGGCCTCGCCGATGCAGATCTGCGCAACCCGCGGGAGCTATGGAATCGGAGCGTTGACCGACTGGAGGCGCATCCGCTCACGGCAGAGGAGGGAGCGGCCTTGCTTCGGTTGGAGCATAGCTATGGAAGCGGGACAAGCGTCTCCCAAGCTGCGTCCGTTCCGCTCATTTGCGCCATCCCCTTTTCGGAAGGGCAAACGGATGCCTCCTGCTGGGAGGAATGGCGGGAGCGTGCCGAGACCTTCTTGGAGAAAAGGGAAGAACGCGTGCCCTTACTGCTTCTTCCGACAGACCATCAAACAAGGAAGCCGGATCTTTATCACGTGAACCGTCATCTTTTGGGCGAGGAGAGGAGCAACGATCTGTGGCGATGCCAGATGGCCGTGTTCCTGCTTCGCTACTGTCGGCGGCAGGGGATCCGAGCCGCCTTGGACGTGCATTGCTCCGCTTCGCGATTGTTCGAGCTTTTGGATATGGCAGAGCGCTTCACGCCTCTGCCCGATCTCATTCTTTCCGCAGACGTGCCGACGGATCGCGCGGAGATCCTTTCCCTCTGCCGTCGGATTCTCGCGGGAAGGGAGCGAAATTCCCGAGGAACGCCGCCCGTGCTGTTTGCAAAGCCCCATCCCTTTTTGCCGTCCAATCTCATGGTGAGGCTGAGTCGGGTTTGACAAAGGGGATGCGGATATGCTATAATGGTTGTGATAAAAGACGATGGATGTCGCCAAAAAGGAGGATATTAAAATGAAAAAAGCCGTTCTTTTTCTGCTTGTGCTTGCATGGATGCTTTCCGCCGTCTCTTGCATTGCGATCCCCTCGAGGCTTGAAGAAGAGTCTCAGCGCTCCCGAAGCTATGACGTGGAGCTGAGTCGAGAGAATTATCAAGACTATGTCCGATTTGAAACGTCTACCGAGCAGATCGAATCCCATAGCATCGTTTGGTATGAGGCAACCGGCGTGCTGGATTTTGCTTTCTATGATCAGGCGGCGCTTTTGTTTGAGGCTGCGGTGACCACCTTGGATGGGGAGACCTCCTACCATGAGGTGTGGATGGAGCTGGATGCATCGGGGAGTGGCAAGATCGCGAGATCCCAATTGATCAATTCTCAGCTGGGCTATCTGGAGCCCATCACCAGCAGCTTCACTCCTGCCGGGGATCCGCGGCTGACGATCCAATTGGTTCTCAAGGGGGCCAGAGGAACGGTGCGCTTCACCGTTTGAGAATGAGAGGTGCCGCATGATGAAGCTGACCATTGAGGAGCTGGAGCAATATCTGCAGGAGCGTTACGGCGGTTGGGCGAAGGAGGAATATCTTCTCCTGAAGCTGGTTGAGGAAATGGGCGAGGTGGCCGAGGTGATCAATATGCGCCTTGGCAGCAAGAAGGCACCCGAAACGGATCTGAAAAGGGAGCTTGGCATTGAGCTGGCCGATATGCTCCATTACGTTGTTGCCATTGCGGCCATCAATGAGATCGACCTGACCTCCATCATTTTTGAAAAAGACAAAAAGGCCTCTCAGAAATACCATCATCAGGTGAATCTGGAGGAATTTCTTTCCCAAAGGGATGAATAAAAGCCGCGCCGACCAAGCCATTTTTGGCTTGGT
>JAZRCQ010000265.1:0-6549 GCA_045659845.1 Eubacteriales bacterium | reverse complement strand
CCACAGACATCCGCCCCGTCCGGCGCCGGGAACCCAAAAAAAAACAGAAGCCATCGGCCTGCGGCCGTTTTCTTCTCTTTTTCTTTCGGGAACCGGATGGAGATCCCGTTTTTTCATAGGGGCAACCGAAGCAGCCCCCTCCGCCGCATCCCGCCGTGAAGCATATGAAGGAAGCTCGGACTTGCGTATTTTTCATGGCATTCTTTACGGAAGCGGCAGTATGCCGCTCTAACCGTTGACGAGGCTCACGAAGCTGCAGCGCTGCTCCGGGATCACTCCACCGCCTCCGTCATGCCGTCATAGCAAAGTCTGATGGAAATTCCATGCTTCTCTGCATAGCCATCCACCAGCCTCTGCGCCGCCTCTCTTCCCTCCAGGATCTCTCGGCCGTGATGATTGAAGCGCAGAGCTTTCACGTTTCGGGAAACGGCATACTCGCAAACGTCCGCCACTGCATGATGCCCTGTTTCCATGATCAGAAGATCGCACCCCTCGCCGATCAGCTCGTCCAGCTCCTCGGGCATCATCACGTCGCCCGAAAACACGATGCGCCGTCCCTCCGCCTCAATGAGAAAGGAGAAGGAGTGCCATCCGTTGGAGCCATCCTCCCGCAGATGCCGGTTGTGCAGTGCGCTCACCCGCACAGCCTCGTCCTCGCAGAGAAGACCATCCCGCACGCCATGCTCGTTGATCCCAAAGCGCAACGGCCCGCCCAGAATGACCTTGACCGCCTCCAGCACCTCTCTTCGCGGAATAAAAATATCCAACGCGTTATTGTTGATCAGCGGCTTTTGATATCTGCCCGCCAGCTTTTCCATGCAAGCCAGAAGATTGACGAGACCGCCAACGTGGTCGACGTGCGGATGGGAAATGAACAGTGCCCGCGTTGCCTGAACGTCGATCCCCGACGTATAGGCGCGATGAACACAGTTCTCGCCCGCATCGAACCAATAGTTGCCGCCATCGGTTTCCAGCACCCATGAGCAATGGTGCATATCGGGCATAGGCTCCGTTCCTGAGCAGGTTCCGAGATAATGGATTTTCAGCATGATCCGAAGGTTCTCCTTTCCGGGCACAACGGTTTTTCGGGGCGATCCGCTCCAACCGATCCTCTGCTCCTATTATACAAAAAGCCTTCGGGTTTGTCAAGCCGCATTCCGGTCCGCGCCGAAAAATCCTTCCGCCTGCGGGCACGGTCATGAGGGCTCCGGCAATTGCGAATCGTGATCAGATCTCCTTCCGAGAGACAGAAAAAGCCTTCCTCCGGAAGGGAGGCGACTCGTGACAGCGCGACGGAAGGAGCCTTTGGTTTTTGCGCCTCGAGGGCGCATCGATGTTCCTGACAAGCGTTGCGTTTGTATCCACAAACGCAAAATACGGCATACCTCTTTTGAGATATACCGTATTCTGATAGAACGGTCCTTGAGAGCGATGCTCCAAGGCCGTGCCTTTTCTCAAAGGATCTCCTTGGCCAGAGCGCGGAAGGCGGGAAGCGCATTCTGCACGCGGGCAAGATCCACGCAATAGGCAATGCGAACGTAGCCCTTCACGCCGAAATCGTCGCAGGGCACCACCAAGATCTCATGCTTCTTTGCCGCCTCATAGAAGGCAAAGGCATCGCCGCCCGGAGCCTTCACAAAAAGATAGAAGGCGCCGTCCGGCTTCACGCATTCAAAACCATACTCGGTGAGACTGCCGAAGAGCAGATCGCGGTTTTCACGGTAGGCCTCCAGATTCACCTTTGCATCCATGCATCGAGCGATCACCTGCTGGAACAGGCTGGGAGCGCAAACGTAGCCCAGCGAGCGTCCCGCGCCGCAGATGGCCAGATACACGTAGCCCGCCTCCTCCATTTCGGGATTCACGGCCACGTAGCCGATCCGTTCGCCGGGGAGGGAGAGGGATTTGGAATAGGAATAGCACACCAGCGTATTCTCATAGTAATTCATGAGATAGGGCACGTCCACCTCGCTGTACACCAGCTCACGGTAGGGCTCGTCGGCGATCAGATAGATCGGATGCCCGTATTCCTCCTGCTTTTTCCGAAGCAGCTCGGTCACGGCCTTCACCGTTTCCTCGGAATACACCACACCGCTGGGATTATTGGGCGAGTTCACGATCACGGCCTTGGTGCGGGGAGAAAGCTTCGCCGCCAGATCCTCCACGTTGATCTGGAAGGTGTCGGCCACGGGATCGCTCTGCACCAGCACGCCGCCCGCATTTTCAATGAACACGCGATACTCGGTGAAAAAGGGAGCGAACACCACGCACTCCTCCCCCTCCTCGGCAATCAGAGCCCGCAGGCAGATGGAAAGAGACGCCGCCGCGCCGCAGGTCATGTAGATATGGTTGGGGGTGAGCGCCGTGCCGAAGCGACGGTTGATAGAGGAAGCAACCGCCTCCCGCACCTTCGCATCGCCCTGCGCGGAGGTGTAGCCGTGCAGAAGCACGGAATTCTCCTCCTCCAGCAGCCGCTTCACGGTGTTGTTCACCTCGGCGGGTGCGGGAACGCTGGGATTGCCCAGACTGAAATCAAACACCTTGTCGCCGCCGATCTCCGCGGCGCGAAGCTTGCTGTATTCAAAGATCTCGCGGATGATGGAGCGACGGCTCCCCAATCCGAACATTTTCTGATTATAGCTCATGGTGAAACCTCTCTGCCGAGCAACCGCCCGGCGTTACGGTGAAATAATTTTTCTCGGTCTTCCGAGACAGGGAAGCGGCGCGGCAACCGCTCAGCGAGCCGCGCGATAGGCATGGAGACGGATGCAGGATGCTTCCGCTCAGATCGTGGCAAGATGATCGTTTGAAACCGTGCTCACGCCGCAGGCCTCTGCCGCCTGCTCGGCAACGTGCAGATCCGAGGCCTTGAGGACCACGTAGGCCTTCTCGCCGGCCAGAGACAGGCCATACATATATTCCACGCTCACGCATCTGGCCTCCATCTCCTTCAGCAGCTTTTGCAGACTGCCCGCGGTGTGGGGGATCTCGATCACGAGAACGTCGGAGAGCAGCGAGGAAAAGCCTGCCTCCGCCAGCTCCTGCTTGCCCTTGGCGGGATCGCTCACGATCAGGCGGAGCAAGCCGTATTCGGTGGTGTCTGCCAGCGAAAGCGACAGAATGTTCACCCCGTTGTCCTTCAGAACGCCCAGAACCTCGCCCAAGCGTCCCTGTCTGTTTTCGATGAATACCGACAACTGCTTTGCAAACATAATAGTATCCTCCTTATCCTTTTTTCGGAGAGATCAGCCCTTTGCAGAGGCGTAGCCCTCCTCGAAGGCCTTGGTGTTCAGCTCCACGGTCTTGGGGGGAACGGTGGCGGCAAGGGTATCCAGCCAAACGCTCTTTTCAAAGCCGATGTGGCTTGCGGCATAGCCCAGCACCACGGAGTTCAGCACCTTGCTGTTGCCCAATGCCTTGGCAATGCCCGCGCCGTCGATGGAATAAACGGCGTGCTTCTCCTTCAGCTCCTCAATGATCCCCTCGGGATAGGACTTGGCTCCGATCACCACGGTCATGGGATCGATGCGGCAATCGTTCACCACCATCACGCCGTCCTTCTTGAGGAAGTGGGCATATCTCTTGGCCTCCAGTCGCTCAAAGGCGATGATCACGTCGGCATCGCCCTCCTCCACCACGGGCTCGCGCACGCATTCGCCGAAGCGCACGAAGGTCACCACGCTTCCGCCTCTTTGTGCCATGCCGTGGACCTCGGAGATCTTCACGTCGTAGCCGCAGCTCAGAGCCGCCTTGCCGATGATTCGGCTGGTGAGCAGGGTTCCCTGCCCTCCCACGCCAACGATCATAATGTTCTTTTCCATATTATCTACCTACCGTTTCAATGGCATTGAACTTGCAGGTGCTCTTGCAGAGACCGCAGCCGTTGCACATGGTTTCGTCGATCCTCACGGTGCCGTCGGCCTGCTTGGTGAGCGCCGGGCAACCGATCTTGAGGCATGCGCCGCACTTGCGGCACTTTTCCGCACCCGCGCGGCAAACGTTGGGGAATTTCTGCCCCTTGAGCAGAGCGCAGGGAGCCTTCACGATGATCACGGTGAGCACGTCGCCGTTCACGCTTGCCTTGATGGCGCTCTCCAGCTCCTTGGTGTCGAAGGCGTTGATCTCCAGCACGCTCGGAACGCCGATCGAGCGGCAAAGCTCTGCCAGATCGATGGCGTAGGTGTCCTCGCCCTTCAGCGTCTTGCCCGTGGCGGCATGCTCCTGATGTCCCGTCATGCCCGTGGTGCGATTGTCCAGAATCAGCACCGTAGCGGAGGACTTATTGTAGGCCATATTGATCAGCGAGTTCACGCCCGTGTGCAGGAAGGTGGAATCTCCGATCACGGCCACCCAGTTTTTGATGAATTCCTTGCCCTTGGCCTTTTCGATGCCGTGGAGGATGGAAATGCCGGAGCCCATGCAGATGGTGGTGTCGATCACCGAAAGAGGAGCCACGGCGCCCAGCGTATAGCAGCCGATGTCGCCTGCGGCATGGATCTTCAGCTTATTCAGCACCGAGAAGGTGCTTCTGTGAGGACAACCGGGGCAAAGGATGGGGGGACGCGCAGGGGCATCCGCCTTTTCAAACACGGCGTGATCCACACCGGTCAGTACCCGACGAAGCAGATTGGCGCTGTACTCGCCCTGCTTGGTGAAGAGGCTCTTGCCGAGGCAGGGAATGCCCCAGGAGCGCACCTGCTCCTCGATCACGGGCTCCAGCTCCTCGAAGATGTAGAGCGTTTCCACCGACTTGGCGAATTCCTCGATCAGCCTTCTGGGAAGGGGGTTCACCATACCCAGCTTCAGCACGTCGGCCTCGGGGCAGACCTCCTTGACGTACTGATATGCCACGCCGGAGGTGATAAAGCCGATCTTTCCGTTGCCCTTCTCCACGCGGTTGAGCGCCATTGCCGAGGCATCCTCGGCCAGACGAAGCTCTCTCTCCTCAACCACCACGTGGCGGCCGATGGCGGAGGCGGGCATCATCACGTACTTGCCGACCTGACGGGTGTACTCGCGATCGGCGGGAACCACTCTCTCCCCCGGCGTCACGGCACTTTGGGAGTGCGCCAGCTTGGTAGTGGTGCGCAGGATCACGGGGGTGTCGTATTTTTCACTGATCTCATAGGCCAGCTTCATGAAATCCTTGGCCTCGCCGGAATCCGAGGGCTCCAGCACGGGAACGTGAGAGGAGCGGGCGATCATGCGGGTGTCCTGCTCGTTCTGTGAAGAGGCCAGACCGGGATCGTCGGCCACCACGATCACCGAGCCGCCGCCAACGCCGGTGTAGGCAAAGGTGTAGAGCGGGTCGGAGGCCACGTTCAGGCCCACGTGCTTCATGCAGGAGAGACTGCGCACGCCGGAGACCGACGCGCCGATGGCCACCTCAAGAGCCACCTTTTCATTGGGGGCCCACTCGGTGTAGACCTCCTCGTATTTTGCCAGATATTCGCTGATCTCGGTGGAGGGAGTTCCCGGATAGGCGGAGGAGACCTTCACGCCTGCCTCAAAGGCACCTCTCGCAATGGCCTCGTTTCCCAGCATCATGGTTTTCTCGTTCATGCTCAAACACTCCTTAAATCCTTTACTCTTTTTGCTTTCCCCTCAAATCTCTGAAGGGTGTTGGGGGATTCCAGGCGGATCCTTGCATCCAAGCCGAGAATCGTTTTGATCTTATTTTTCACCGATGCCGCCAGATTTTCCAGCTCCGTGAAGGAATCGGTGGAATGAGCCAGCTCCACCTTCACGGTGAGCTTATCCAGATAGCCCTCGCGCTCCACCACGATCTCGTAGTGCGGGCCCAGCTCGTCGAAGCTGAGGATCACCTCCTCGATCTGGCTGGGGAACACGTTCACGCCGCGGATCTTGAGCATATCGTCGCTGCGGCCCGACAGATTTTCCATGCGGCAGAGGGTTCTTCCGCATTTGCATTTCTCATAAGTGAGGCGGGTGATATCCTTGGTGCGGTAGCGGATCAGCGGGATGCCCTCCTTCTTGATGCAGGTGATCACCAATTCGCCCTTCTCGCCCTCGGGAAGCACCTCTCCCGTTTGGGAATCGATGATCTCGGGGAGAAAATAGTCCTCGTTGATGTGCAGACCGTCCATATATTCGCATTCACCCGACACGCCGGGGCCCATCAGCTCGCTCATGCCGTAGTTGGTGGTGATGAGCATATCCTCGCCCCAATATTTGTGCATCTCCTCGCGCATGGCATCGGTGAGCATTTCGCTTCCCACAAGACCGATCTTCACCTTCAGATCGGTTTTCGGATCAATGCCCATCTCTCTGGCCACCTCGGCAAGACGAAGCGCATAAGAAGGTGTGGCCACCAGCAGGCTGGTTTCAAAATCCTGCATATACATGATCTGCTTCTGGGAATTTCCCGTGGACGACGGCACAATGGTGGCACCGATGTTTTCCAGACCGTAATGCAAGCCCAGCGCTCCCGTGAACATTCCGTAGCCGAAGCAGATCTGCGCCACGTCCCGTTCCGTGGCACCGCCCATGCAGGCAATGCGGGAAACGCATTCCGTCCAAACGTCCAGA